>PCVM01000073.1 GCA_002796045.1 Candidatus Roizmanbacteria bacterium CG11_big_fil_rev_8_21_14_0_20_36_8 | reverse complement strand
TGCGGGAGACTTGAACTCGCCGGAGTCATGTTTTGGCTATTCCTAATGCCAAAACAGACGAGGTGTGACCCGCGGCACTTATGAGCGTCAGCAAATTTGTGACCGCCAGGTTTCAATTACCCCCATCTCCACTCAAATAATAAAAGCGCCCGCCGGCGCTAATATTATTACGAGTGGTCTTATTATATCTCTTGCTCGAACTTTATTTAAATCACGAAGTGATGGGAAGTGAGGAGTTGTCGCACCTTACAGGCGCTGTATACCTTGTCATCATTTTCTTCGAAAATGCTAGGCAAGGTCTTGCGAAAGTCTCCCAGACTTTCTCACCTCCCACCGTCTCCGCTCTCGCTCCGCTCGGTGTGTCCTCCAGCCCTCTCCTTTGCAGTATTCCTTTTCTTTTCGCCCCCCATTTAGTTTTTTGGATATGGAAAAGGAGAGGGCTGGAGGTTATTGAACAGTCATCTCCCACTTTCGGAGGGAGTTCCTTATTTCGCTTAACTCTGGAATTGTTTTACTGATCAAATTCCAGAATTTCCTTGAATGATTAAACTCTTTTAGATGGCAGAGTTCATGTACAACTATGTAATCTCTGACAGCTTCTGGTAAAAAGATAATCTTATAATTGAAATTAATATTTCCTCTTGTTGAGCAACTGCCCCAGCGGGTCTTTTGGTTTTTAACAGTTATTTGGTTAAATGAAAAACCATAAAACTGATTAAAATATTCAACTCGTTCAGTAGCAAGTTTGAGCGCTTCACTTTTATATTTTACAAAGTCAGCTTCGCTAGTCTTTGTAATTTGCTTATTTTTAAATTGAGAAAAGTAAGCAACTTTTTCTTCTATCCACTCGCTTTTTTGTACTATGAATTTTTCCACCAATATCTTACTAGCTCCTTTTGGCACAGTTATGACAACTTGAGTGTCAGAATAAACAGCCAAGCGAAGGCGTTTTGCTCGGTCGCTATTTTTTACAAGGAACTGTGTATTCTTTTTTTTATTCATGATATCTAGAACTTTTTGGTTACAACATCAACCAGACGGTTCAGGAATTTTGGAAAATCTTTATTTTCGACAATTCCTCGATAGTCACGCAGAATTAATTCTTGTAATGTTTGTTTCACATCTTTGATAAAGACATCTCGTTTTGTGGAATCTTGCCAGTCTTTATCAAGCACATCTTCAAGTCGTTCTTTTACTGCTTTTATAAAAGCACGAAGTTGTTCAGAATCTGGAGCGAATTCTTGCGAGATTATGAACAAAGCATACTCTTTCAAATCCATACCGAGCTCTTTTGCTTCATCTCGTTTGGTACGAATATCCTTCATGAGCTCCTCGTACCGACGAATACGTTCAGCAAGGTCAATTTGACTATTCTCAAACTCATCACGAATCGCCTTGAGTCGTTCACTAAACTTCACATAAGTCGGATCGTCGTTGATATCAATCGAGATTTCCTGCTTGAGCATCTTTTCAAGATTGAGAGCCTTCTCTTCTTCATCCATTCCCTTCAAACGTTCGAGTGTATAGAGATCATCAACACGAAGCTCACGGAAGTTTTTGGTGATACCTTCATAGTCGATAATGTCACTTTGCTCGATAAGCTTACGGACTTTTTCGCCATATTCTTCAAGGAGGTAACGGTCGTCTTCACTTCTAAACTCCTTAAGATACGCAAGGTAAAAACTTGTCAGCCATTCAAACTGGCGCAGATATGTTTTCAAGAACGGGTCAGGAGACAGAAATTCATAGAGATTTTTAACCTTGCGATACTTCGTGACAAAGTGGTTTTGTTTGTCAGTATTGTCGATGAAGATTTTCAAACAACGACGTAAATTCTCCATCGACGGGTCTTCTATATTCACTCCCTGAAACAAACGCATGACTTCTTTCATCACTTCTTCAAAACGTGCTTTCACTCGTTCTATATCAATCATTGCTGTATCTACTACGTCTTCATCAAAGTCTAGCGCATCATAGAGATTGCGAGTTATACCGTAGTAGTCAATTATCTTTCCGGCTTCTTTATTCTTGTACACGCGATTAGTACGAGCAATTGCTTGCAAGAGATTGTGGTCACGGAGTGGCTTATCGAGATACATCACTTGCTCAATTGGCGCATCGAAACCAGTGAGTAGCATGTCACACACCAGCAAAAAGCGCAGCGGTGAATTTGCGTCTTTGAAGCGCTCAATCAATTCTTCACGCTCTTGCTTACTTGTGTTGTATACCTTCAAATCATCTGCATCACTATTTGGGTCACCTGGTGAATACACTACCGCCGACCACTCGGGTGGAATTAGGTTGTCTAGGAGTTTCTTATACGAAGCGACTGCATCGCGGTCGATTGCTACAACCTGAGCCTTGAAACCATTTGGTTCAACGTATAGCTTGTAGTGTTCAACAATATCGCGAGCAATTGCCTCCATTCTTTTTGGTAGTTTTACCAACGCTGCTTTCCTGCCGTATTTCTTGGTTAGCTCCTGCTTCTGTGCATCGGATAAATCACCGGCAATAAGCTCAAATTGTTCATCAAGTTTTTCTTCATCTATTGCAAACTTGGAAAGGCGAGCTTCATAAGTAACAGGAATAGTTGCCCCATCTTCAATCGCTTCAACTATTGAGTAGTAGTCGAGATACCGCATGCCGTCACCCTCGTAGTTTCGGAAAGTATTGGTGTGAGTCTTATCAATCGGTGTACCAGTGAAGCCAAAGAAGAAGGCGTTCTTGAACGCATCACGCATATTGATACCGGACTTCCCTTCATCTCCTCGGTGCGCTTCATCAGAAAGCACTATCACGTTTTCATCAAGATTTTCAATATCTTTCCCAAGTTCACTAAACTTTTGAATAGTAGAGATGAAGATACCGCGCTCAGGTGACTTAATCTTTTCTTCAAGATCTTTTCTAGAAGTAACACGAACAACATTTTTTCCTCCACAATTCACAAATGTTTCATTAAGCTGATCATCTAGATCAATACGGTCAACCAACACAAACACTTTCGGATTCTTAAGCTTTTTATCAAAGCGGAGTTTCCAAGCTGTGAAGTACATAGTGAATGTCTTTCCAGAACCTTGGGTATGCCAGATAAGTCCCTGCTTCTTTTCCTTATTTACAACTCGTTCAACAATTTTGTTAGTTGCACGAAGTTGTTGGTAGCGAGCAATTTTTTTCACTTTCTGCTCCTTCTCTTTTTCAAACAAAATGAAGTTTTGAATAATGTCGAGCAATCGAGCTGGTTCTAAGAGTGAATGCAAAGACATTTCTAAATCACCCCCAAGAGCTTCAGATAGTTCGGCATCTCGCCACTGAAGAAAATACTGCTTTGGTGCATACGTTGCGCCATAGACCGTTTTGAGTCCGTCAGTGGCAATATTGAAGCAGTTTGGCAAAAAGAGCTTCTTGGCTACTTTTTCATAGCGTTTTAGCTGATCAATCGCATTCTCAAAAGTCACTCCCTCCGAAGCGGTTGGACTCTTGGCTTCGATATCGACAATCGGTAAACCATTGAGGAAAATCAAAATGTCGGGACGAATATTTTCCGTTTCTCCTTCAAAATAGAATTGATTAGTGACAACAAAGTGATTATTGGCATGAGTATCAAAATCAACGAGCTTGTAGTCTTGCATCTGTCGTGTCTCTGGGTTCATCAAATTGATACCGTCGCGTAGTGCAGTAAGAAAACCTTCGTTCGTGTCTATCTTTGCCACTTCACGCACTACACTCGCCACTTCGGTTGGTGAAATGCCTGGATTGAGCGCGCCTACGGCGCGCTCCAAAAGCGGCCGCACAATATACTCCGTCTCTAAATCGCGATAGGTCGAAAAAACTTCAGGAGCAATGTACTCAAAACCGAGCTTCTCTTTAAGAAACTTGATGATGTAGTTTTCTACCGTGTGTTGTTCATTGAATTTCATAATTATTGCGTAAAAAGATTAGCCAGCTCCTTATATTCTTTAACAGTTATTGACTTTCTTGTACCGTTTTTATAAGTGACATCTGCCTTAATAACTAGTTCCTGCCCTAGAAACTCCTGTCTGTCCTCTAGATTAAATTCTAGATCATGAAAATAAAGTGGGATATCTTTATTAGTTTCGTTCACTCGAAAACTAAATGGGTTAGGGTCATCGTACCGACTTATACTTACCACTCCCATTAAGTCTTCCTCAACAACATTCTCCTGTTCTTCTAGCGCTTCTTCATGTCTTTTAATCTGATCAACGATTTCCTCTTTTTGAGTCACATTTATGTTATAGGTTATATTGCCATTTTGTATTGAAACCTGATTCCCATCTCCATTTATTGGAGTTAAAATATCTTCAAAACTTCTTCTTATTTTCTGACTATTTTCAAGAATCTCCACTGTTTCAGTATTATCAGTCTCTCTATTATTTAGATAATAGTCAAAGCCACTTTGCAAAAAAGGCATCACAAAAGTAGATATGAGTGTAAGCGTGGTTGCGTTCTTTTTAACTATTTTTATTATTTCTTTGATTGAACCATCTTCTACCTTAACTAAAACTTCAAAACTAACATCTGCGTCTAATAAGTTATGCTTCTGCTTATAGTATCTAACAACCTCAGCAATCAAAACATCTACTCCTTTGAGTTCTGAAATTAGCTCATTGATATTTATTTCATGTGTTGCAAATTTTTCACCTTCATACTTAAAAACCAGAACTTCTTCTTTTTGCATTACATCGCCAAAAATTGTTACTGGTTCCATAAATTAAATACTTATTCGCTTATTACCACTCAGCAAATCCTGCATTAGGCCTTTTTTGAGCTCGGTTTGTTTGGCTAATAATTTTTTGTTGATTGAAATTTTTTCATCAACTGCCAATAGCATATCTGCTATTTTTTGTTGCTCTGTAATTGGCGCAACCGGGACTTTATATTTTCTAAAAAATTCTAAACCTATAGTTTTTATGGTAGAACCGACAGCAATTCTTTCAAAAACACTTTTTTGTAATTGTAAATAATAATATAAATACCAATTATTCAATTTCTCAGAACAAGTCCAGGTTATAAAATGCTGGCTCACTGCCATTGTTTCTGCCATTACAGCGCTCTTACCAACACCTGCATCTCGGGATAGTAAAACAGTACCTTTTGGATGCAGTACAGCAGATGAATTACTAATACCTTCAACGGAAATATTAATTTTTGTTTTGCTTATTTCGCCATGATCAAGAAGTTTTGAATCAGCCAAAGAAATCCATTTAATACCGCCGTTATAGTATTCCGGTATTTGTTTATTTGGTGTATGCCCTGACCCTCTTTTCGAAACTGAATCAAGGAGTTCAAAATTCCATTCCAGCGGAATCTCCCCGTTTTTTGTTTGCTGGAATTTTGTATGACCAATACCACGAGTAAAAAGTTCTTGCATCAATCCTCTTTTGAGTTTTTCAGTTGTTTTGATAGTGGCTTTTGTTTTTTCAATATCTTCGTCAACTATACTCAGAATCTCAGCGATTTTCTCTTGTTCAGATACTGATTTAGGAATACAAATACTCATCTCTTTAAATTTAGTGCCGGAGAGGTGAATAATAGTTACACCTTGTGCATAATTACTTAAATCTTTGTTTTTATAATGAGTTAAATAGTACGCTAAGAATTTAGGATCATATGAGTTCTTTTTTCCTCTTATTACATTTATATCCCCGCCTAAAAGGACATTATCTTCCAGAAGTGCCGAAGCAATCGCTAAATCTTTTGCGACGGTGGTTGTTGAAGCCGGCACAAGTACATCACCCTTTCTTGACACAACTCCTTTATCGCTATTTGTACGACTTTTTATATCTTTTATCACTTCGGAATAAGTAGTGAACAATTGTCCGTACAATATGCATTTATTTTTACCTGACGAATCAATGTCAGACTTTGCCAAACTTTGACCTTTGAAAAAATCACACTCAGTTTCAAGAGTTGTTTCAAACCAGCCTGACGGAATATTCTGTTTTTCTTTTAATTGAGGCATGTCTATTTTGTAGCTTTTACTATTTTCTCTGTTACGCTACTTACCTCGCTCACAGCTTCTTGAACCATACTCTTACCTATACCGAAAATTCCAGCAAATTTGTCGAGTATTGTTTCATCCCTACCAAATACTTCACTTGGGTTTCTTTTAATTACCTCAATAAGCGTTGTTTCAAGCTCATCGCGCGCATCAAGTGGGTACGACTCTTTTTTAGTAGCAAACATTAGATACATTTGCACTACACGCAATTTGTGATTATATTCTTCAAACAATCGCTTACGCTGTGAGATATTTCTTTGTGCATACCAAGCAATCCAAATCAGTGGAATTGATATAATTGTTTTTATATAAATCAGTTCTGTCGCACTTGGACGTACACCATCACCTGATAAACTCTGCAATACAATCTTTGCCGTAGTTTCATTAATTAATATGTACAACATGCCCACCAATGGCATGATAAAAAAGGTATAACTCGTCAGGAAACCAATTTTCCTACCTATTGTATTAAAAGTAACGGCATAAATATTCCACACCCAAGCTTTTTTCCACTCTTTAAATTTTAATTTTATAGGAATGGAGTATTCTGATTTTGACTCAGAATAGCCTTGTGCAAGAGTACCAACTATAGCGTCTGACAACAAAGCATCAACCTCCTTTCGCTTTGTCTCAATATCTGACTTAGTATCCGTTAAGAAGGGTTTGAGTTCATTTTTTACATGATCTTCGAAAGTCGCAATGTCTTTTTGTGATTGAAGAATATCTTTAATTGCTTTACGAACCTCTGGCTCAATACCATCCTCCTTATCATCTCCAAAAAGGTACTCATAAAATTCAGTGATTTTTTCTCTAGCTTCTTCAATTTCAGATTCAACTGAGTCATCGTCACTAAGTAAGTTTGCGTGGTAAGCTTTTATTTCATCAATTTTTTCCTTCAGCTCAGCAACTTTAGATTTATCGCTCGTTCCGTCTTTTGAGTATAAATAAGTATATGCTTCAGAAATTTTTTCAATTTTTGCTTCTATTTCATTAAAAACTGCAGGGACTTCGTTTGAATCCGTACTTTCAAAATATTTTTTATATGCTTCATTTATTTCCCCTATCTGGGTTATTGCTTCACGAACAAACTCAATAAGTTCAGCCCTTGAAATAGACTTTTTATTTGGGTTAATTTTCTGTAACAAGGTGTCCATATTGCTCATATACTAATTATTAAAATTTTATAAATTACTCACCCTTTAACTTACCCGCTCGCTCCACAAACTTATCAAAATCGGATTCGATTTTTTGGGTTTTATTAAATACATCATATTCAGCGTGGGCTTTTTTCTCGGCTTGGATTTGGGAGACAGCGCCTTTACCTTCTAGGGTTTGGTATTTGTTGAACCGCAGAAACTCGTTGACTGATTCGGCAAGATTTTCCATGGTAAAGGTGGTTTCGTTTTCAATCAGGTTTTCGATGTAGTCAAAATAGCCCATTACTGTACGCTCTAACTTTTTTATTTCGGCTTCGGGAAGATAGTTCTTTGCAACAGTCGTATCTGATTTTACAATACGTCCACTTGGCGCATTTTTCCACGTTGATAATCCCATATGTGGTTTCTGTGCGTCGGCACTTGCTTCTATAAGTTCTGCGGCAGTTTTACCTGCGATAGAAAAATGGAATTTATTTTGTACAGCAGCGTAGAAATTTTTGGTTGTTTCGGACTGTGGATCGTAGTCGATACTACACTCAGCAAAAATGTCAGTGATCTGTTGATAGATACGGCGCTCACTCGCGCGGATAGAACGGACACGTTCGAGCAGTTCCCGGAAATAATCCTTGCCAAAATACTGACCATTTTTGAGACGATTGTCGTCGATGGCAAAACCTTTGATGATGTATTCTCGAAGCGTACCCGTTGCCCAGATGCGAAATTGCGTCGCTTTGGTTGAGTTGACACGATAACCGACTGATAGTATGGCGTCGAGATTGTAGTAGTTTATCTCTCGTTCAACGTCCCGCCCACCCTCATTTTGAACTATTCGAAATTTTCGAATAGTTGAATCAGGTTGCAATTCATGACTTTCAAAGACCTCACTCAAGTGGTAATTGATGGTTTGCACTTCGACACCAAACAGGTCCGCCATACGCTTTTGGGTCAACCAAACTGTCTCGTTATGAAGAAATATCTCGACCTTTACATCACCTTGTGGTGTGGTGTAGAGCAAGAAATCGGTCAGTTCGTCGCTGGTTGAAATTTCCTTGTTTTCGTTTGGATCTTTTGCCATAGCTAATAATTTAATTCCTTAATAAACTTTGCCACCTTTTTATCTACTGCTTCACGCTCCTTTTCTATCTCTGCCAACTCACTCCATACTTGTGACACATCAATCACTTCTTCTGCATCACCGCTCTCGACATAGCGACGGACGTTAAGGTTGAATTCGTTTTCTACTAGTTCTGGAAGTGAAATAACACGGGCGTATTTTTCTACATCTTTAAACCCTTCGTAGGCGTCAACAATTTTTTCTATATCTTTTTTACGGAGACGGTTCTGATTTTTGCCTTCTTCAAAATCTTTTTCGGCATCAACAACAAGGATTTTGTTTTTCCGTTCTTCTATCTTGTTCTTATTAAATATTACAATCACCGCAGAGATACCAGTCCCGTAAAAAAGTTTTGACGGCAGTGCAACGACTGCTTCGATCAGATCGTTTTTGATAAGTTGTTCGCGGATCCGTCCTTCGGCACCGCCTTTGAACAGGAAACCATGAGGGAGTACGATACCAGCCCGACCATTTTCGTTCATGGATTTAATCATGTGAAGGACAAAGGCAAAGTCAGCATTTTTATTTGGTGGCATTTCGTAGCCAGTGATACGCCCGTATTTATTTGCTTTAAATATATCAACATTCCAGTCTTTGATTGAGTATGGTGGATTTGCTACACAAATATCAAACGTCTGAAGTGAGCCGTCAGCACTTAGAAACTTCGGCTCGGATAGCGTGTCACCACGTTCGATGCTGGCAGAATCAAGTCCGTGGAGGAACATGTTTATCTTCGCAATTGCATACGTACCGAGGTTGATTTCCTGTCCATAGAGATAGAGCGTGCGTGCTTTTTTTTCGCCCGCCACGTCTTTGAGATAGTGATACGCTTCGAGCAGGAATCCGCCAGAACCAACCGCCATATCGTAGATATGATCTTTCTCGTGCGGTTTGAGAATTTGGATAATGATGCGCTCTACTTCACGCGGGGTATAGAACTCTCCTCCCTTTTTCCCTGCGTCTGCTGCAAACTGCTCAATTAAGTATTCATACGCGTCACCGAGGAGGTCGGAACTAATGTACGTGTTACCAAAATTGTATTTTGAGAAATGATTGATAAGACGTTGGAGTGTTTCGTTTGGAAACTTATCTTTGTTCGCAAAATCGAGATCATCAAAAATTTTGTCGAGTTTTGGACTATTAGCATTGGTGAGTTTATCAAAAATGGTATTGAGATTTTGGCCAATATTCTGCGCTTCACTGAGGAGATTTTCCCAGCGACAATCTTTTGGTACTTGAAAACGGTGATTGTAGTCAGCACGAGCAATTTCAGTATCACCAAATTCTTCGAGCACTTTCTTGTACTCTTCATCCCACATGTCACTAATGCGCTTGTAAAAAAGCAGACCAAAGATATACTTCTTGTAGTCAGAGCTATCGATTTTGCCACGGAGAATATCGGCACTCTTCCAGAGAAATTGCTTGAGTTGAGTAAGGTTCATCTTGCCGTCTTCTGGCTCAACTGAACCGAGGTCTTTGATAATGTTTTTGTCACCCATAATTTTTTCGAGGTCGGCGTGACTGTACTTGCGATCACCGCGTGTACCGATTCGTAGTGGGGTGATGAGACCTTTTTTCTCCCAATTGCGAAGAGTATCTTGGTGAACACCAAAAGTTTTGGCTACTTGGCTAATGGTCAGTAATTTACTCTCCTCGACAATTTCTTTCATATATTCATAAGATATCATAGGTTGTAAATTTATGCAAGTTTTTGCAAAATTCAGAGGTTTTCATAGGTTAAATAAATACAGGGAGCCAACTCGCCCCTCTCCGAGTTAGTTGGTGCGCGCACGGGTGGGCGGGGTGAGAAGCGGAGCTTCGCAAGACTCATTGAGGATTTGAGAGGTACGAACAAAGCCCAATGAGTGGACAGTGCCTGTAAGGCAAGCACCGTAGCAAAAGTGGCCTAGAATAGGCCTGTGGGCTCCAAAACGGCTCTAGGTAACGAGATTTTATGCCTCCCGCTCTCTATAAGCACTCCAGATTTGCTGAAATGGTCCAGCAATTTGCCCTAGGGAGGGACAAATCGGGACATAAATTCAGCATAGTCGCTACGCTCGTTGCTTCATTTAACCCCTTCTTTTGCTATACTTTTGGTATGGAAGACGAGACTAATAACCCCGCAGAAGTAGGGTGGTTCTAGGGGATTAGGTGTTTTTTCTGGGTAGGTTAATTAAAGCAGGTCGGTCTTTAGACTGCCCTGCTTTAATTCGGTACTAATTTCAAATTAGTGGATTCTCCAACAAATTATTCAAGCTAATTCTTGTCCGCTACTAATGAAAACGATAGTTGTACGCTGTCATCAATTACATTATTGGCCAGATTATCAAAGAAAGAGCCAGACATGGAGGTGATTCCCCACTTAGTTCTGTCTATAACAGTAACGGCCTCGACAATAACATTTTCTGTGTCGGTTTGATAAATAGTGGCCGGAAAACTAATTTCATTTGTAACACCTTTCATGGTCAAATCACCAGTTACATCATACTGAAAAGTGGAATCACTATCAGTGCGAACTGAAACATTTGTGAT
>PCVM01000071.1:2162-10809 GCA_002796045.1 Candidatus Roizmanbacteria bacterium CG11_big_fil_rev_8_21_14_0_20_36_8 | reverse complement strand
AAGGAAGTATTTATTCACAAAGTCATGTTATCGGTCTTATTAGCATCGGTACTTTTACCATACTTTGATTCATAGAACCGATCAATTCTTGTCTAGTAGATTATTCCAGTCATTTGAAAACTTTATGAGTCCTTCATCCAGGAGTGTTCCAGCATCTTTTTTGACTTCGTACTGGGTAAAATCATCGTAGTACGGCAAAGTTTGGTAGATTAAAGAACGAAGTCCAGGCGTATTTGGACGATATGTATCATCTGGGATGAATCGTTCATCCTGAATCCACTCTTCAACAATCGTTAATGGTACTGTTAAGATGTCAGCGCCCAGGAAGATAGCGCCATAAAAATGGTCGAGATTTCGGATAGAGGCGGCGAGAACTTCAACGTGATTTTTCTTTTCATTTCGGATTTTATTGAAGGAGTCGTACAT
Source organism: Candidatus Roizmanbacteria bacterium CG11_big_fil_rev_8_21_14_0_20_36_8 (assembly GCA_002796045.1). GTDB lineage: Bacteria > Patescibacteriota > Microgenomatia > UBA1406 > GWC2-37-13 > UBA1450. Next base: position 10,383 of record PCVM01000071.1, on the reverse strand, counting down.
TTTTCTTATATTTTTGATTAAATCAAGCCCACGATATCCACGATCATCCCATCGCCCCAAAAATGGTGAGATAAAGGCAGGTTTAAAGGTTGGAAGCGTCGCTGAATATACTGCTGCCGCTTGTGTTTGATCAAAAACAAGAGTCATATTTACAGATCCTCCAAGCTTTACATATTCGTGTGCAGCCTTGATACCCTCCGGAATTGTCGGAAATTTAAGATAAATATTTTTTCCCCAGTGTTTCATCTCCATCGCTTGTGCGAGCATTGTTTCTGATTTGGTCCTCCAGTCTGCATAAGTTTCCACAGAAATCGGTCCTGCTAGTTCTTTATCAAGTTCGGCAACCATATCTTTATAAATATCCAAGAGCTCAACCTCTGAGAGTTTTTTACCGCTTGCGAGATATTTTTGGACCTCAGGATTTTTTGCTACAAGGCTCGGATTTGTAGTTTGTCCATCAACTGTGCCGAGAAGACTTTTTGCTTTTTTGGTTTCTGAGGGATCACCTGAATCGAGAAATATTTTTGGAAGTTTTATTGACATCAGAAATTATTATACAAGTATTGAGTGAAAGGTCAAATGAAAGTAATTTTAACTATAATTGGTTAGACTGATGCTAAAACAAGTATATAATTAGAGAGAATCAAAGATTAATATATTTAATATTAGAAGTATGGATAGTATAGGAGATACAATGGATCAACCGACCGCTCAAATTTGTTCGCCGAGTTCGGAAGTTCAATTCGCGAAGTCGTTATCTACAATTGCCCTTACTACTGTTCAAGATCAAGCATTTGGTATTAATCGGTACATGATGACACTCACAAGTTCTGCTAGGGGACAATTTGACAATCATATGAATCCATTTCAAATATATCATCCAATAAATGGCAATGATTTTCATGGAGTTTGGATAAATACTGATCTGACAAGCGGAAAGAGTGATTCGGAGATAACATGGTCAGATACTTTAGAAAACATTGGTGATAGAGTTATGGTAAATTTGATCCTTAATATTTTAGCCACGAGTTTTGAAGAGTCGGGCGGAATATACGAATGGACAAATACAACTTCGGGATTTCATATCGAAAGAAATGTATCGGGGGCGATGTCTCAATCAGATTATCTCGGAGTACCAGTTGATTATGAATACTGTGCTATTCCATTGGCCAAAGCTATCAAAGATAGAAACATCGAAGAAATTCGCAAATTAATCACAATACGTACTTCAGAATTTATTCATGAAAGAGCACATGGAGAGTTTGACCAAAATGGAGGTAGCGCACCAGAAGCTGTTACGCAAGGGTGTAAATTTTTGTACAACCCCGGAAATAACGAGATCTTTGAAAAAGATATTTTTGAAAAATCAATAATGAGAGCTGATGCAATATTGAGAAGAACTGCCAAAACTAATGATTTCTCTCCACATGAGTTAGGTAATATTGTGTGGTCAGTCGAAATTTATGAAGAGCTAGTTAGACGATTTTCTGATAGATTCAAGCCCTTGGAAAATTCCGCAGAGAGTGTTATTAGTAGTCTGATAAAGCTTCCAGATATTTTTAAGACATTGAGAGGGGATATCGGAGAAGCGGAATGGAGGATTTTGCAAAAAGAATTGATGGAGCATTTGCTCGATTATGATAGCATAAATCAAGCAAAAATTATCCAGGATTTTTCTCCAAAGGCCAGTGGTTATGGACTGGATTTTATTATCAATCCAGACAAAAATTACATAAGTAGTGGTACCTAATGAATGTAATTAGCAAATAATTAATAGTAATCAAGTGATATATGAAGAAAATAAATATAATACTCCTTTTTTGTTTGATAGTAATTTGCGGGATTTTTTGGCGTGAATTTCAATCCTTTTTTGTTGCTAAACTGCAAATAAACCAAGAAGTCAGGACAGTTGACAGTGATAAAGAATCTATAAAACCAGTCAAAAATATTGAAAAATCTGTTTTTATTGCTTACTGGAATATACCCGAAACACACTCCGAAATTGAAGAGTACGATAAAGCAATATATTTTGGGGTAGCTCCAGATAAAGATGGCGATCTGATCGATGACTTAGGTCTTCAAAATATTGACAAATTTGTAAATATCTCAAAAAATTTACAGGCTAAGTTGTTGACGGTTCGGATGTTTGAGGAAGATGTGAATTTTGCAATTTTTGAGGATGATCAGGCACAAAAAGAGTTGGCAATAAACGTTGCAAAAATTATTGAAGAGTATGATTTTGATGGAGTGGTTCTCGATCTTGAGCTTGGAGTTATTCCGACCGCATCTGTTTCAAGTCAAATCACTTCATTTGTAAAAAGCTTTTCTAGCGCTCTGCGCATCGGGACTGTCCCTAAAAGGGACAGTCCCGTATTTCTAGCGCTTTACGGTGACACGTTTTATCGCGGTCGACCATATGATGTTGAGAAATTGGAAAAATATGTTGACGGAATTTATATCATGGCATATGACTTTCACAAGAGTCGGGGAGAGCCGGGCCCAAATTTTCCTTTGACTCGCCGAAGCCTTGGCGAAGGCGGTCCTGAGTATTCATACGACTTTCAACAAATGATTAAAGATTTTTCAACAATAGTTCCGCGCGATAATATTACAGTTATTTTTGGTATGTACGGATATGACTGGACTTTGGGACAACAAGGTTTACCGTTGAAAGCGGCAGTTGCCATTCCAATAAACGAGATTGACACGAGTGGCGCAAATACTGATCCTGAGTCAAAAGAAAAAAATATTAAATATACCGACGATGAGGGCTACGATCATATTCTCTGGTATGAAGATATGGAGTCATCTGACGTGAAAATTGAGTACTTGAAAAGTCAGGGAATCGGATCGGTGGGGTACTGGGTTTGGGGGTATTATTAAGCTTTCATTGCTCCAACGGCACCAAGCGCAACTGTTCCCCCTGCAAGAAGTGCAATCATTTTAAAAATCTGTTGTAAAACTTGGGCTTTTGTTTTTGGTGTAGCAACCTCAATTTCACCTTCTAATTTTGAAATATCTGCATTTGTCTTTTTAAGTTGGGAATTTTGTTCAGTAAGCTGTGATTTCAACGCTCCTGTATCTTGCTTACTTTCCTTGGCTATTTCGATATTCTTTCCCAATGTTGCGATTTATGCAAGTAATGTGTTTCTGATCTGATAAAGCTCATTTAATCTTTTCAATCAAGCTTGACTTTCAGGGGTGCTTAGTTGTTCATTTAAGCTTTTAATCTGCTCTTCAAGAGATAGATCCTTCTTATCCTTGGTTCTTTCAGCAGCCGATTTTTGTAATTCATTTTTGTGAGCTTCACGATCTTTTACCCATTGATTATATTCAGGAGTTCCCTCTTCAGGCATCGCGTTTTTACTTTCCCAAACCATCATATCCTCGTGAAGATTTCCCTCAGCCTCAAGTCTTTGGATTTCAAGAGCTTGATTCGACATCCATGCTTCATAACCCTTCAGATCTTTGACCGCATCTGGTTTCGGGTTATTTTCATTCCATAATTTCATATTTTCACTCACATAATCATTCACTCGATCTCCACGCGCCTGAACATCTTGTTCTTGTACTGCATTTTCAGGATTAGCATCACCTAGACCATTTGCCAGATCTTGAATTGCACCCGTCGCACCTTCTGAAGTTTCAGCCATTTCAGCAGCTCCCAAAGCCACATCTGCGGCTGCTGCAGCAGTCGCATCAACTGTTTCGGCGACAGCAGCCGCAGCAACAGTATTGACCAATTTAACAGCACCTTCCATAATATTATTTTTGTACCAAACCTATAGCCTTGTCAATATCTTCATTTTTCATAAGTACGCGCATTTTTTCAAGAACTTGTTTTGTCTTCAAATCTTCAATTCCTGCAAGTGCAAAAGTATGAAGGTTTGCGATGTTGTTTTGGCGGCCAAGCGATCGATCTTTCCTTCCTTTAAAATTTTGGTTAATTGTCTCAAAAACTCGACCTCAATATCTTTTATCAGAATATCCGGAAGTGACATGTATTTATAGTAGAGGAGAAGTGTACGAGAGTCAATCAATATATGTTTGACATTTGACAATGATAGTACTATGATAGACTGTGATTGTAAATTTCTTTTCTTATGAATCAACAAATTAGAATATCTTTAAATGATGAGGTGAAGGGCGTTTTGGAGTTTTTAAAGAAAAATCGGTATCCCGTGCTCAGTTATCCCGAGATAATTAGAGTAGTCCTGTCACAAGCTGTGACTTCAGGATTTGATAAAGAGACCTATCCTGAACTAACAAGTGACGACCTCATGAAAGCATCAAGTGAATTTTTTTTAGGAGACAAAGATGAGGTTGAGTATTCTGAGAAAGACATTGTCAAACCATTTACATACTGATCATGTACAAAATAGTGTTAATTGATTTTAAATTCACAGAAGTTAATAAATCCAAGCTAAGACCAGCGTTAATTCTCACAAACTCAAATAAGTACGAAGATTTTATTGTTGCTGCAATTACTTCAAAGATTCCAACTAATCCTGAAAAAGGAGATGTTATTTTGAAAAGCGATGATAAGAATTTTTATAAAACAGGTTTGGAGGTTACGTCTTTGATCAAACTAACAAAGATCGCAACAGTGAATTCTAGGAGAATAAAAGGCGAGCTTGGAGTATTACCGAAAGGGCATGAGAACAAAGTTCAAAAAGGAATTAAATCTGTATTTTCACTTAGTTAAATAAGTCTTCTTTTTCTTCTGCCTCAAAGTAAATCCATACTTTTTAAAAACCCCAAGGTCTTTGAGTTTCCACATGAAAAGCGCACCTTTGCTGCGGGCTTTCGAGTCGATTACAAATCGTAGTGCCTCCTCCAAAACCGGCCGAGGGAGTTCCTTTGCCATTTTTATATAAAGAGACTTTCTTCTGGAGTCTTCGAGCTTATCGGCGAGTTGAATCCCAAAAGTCTGAAATTCACGGGAGACGTACCTGTCTTCGACTGGGTCAAACTTCCTTAAAATATCCCCTATGGTTTTCATATTACGAATATTTTATTTTATAAAGTCTCCTATAGATAGACCTGCTTGTTTTATTATACTTTTCATTTTTCCTTTGGCAATATCGTCGCTATGGATTGGCACAACAGTTATCTTCCTAGTAAGTCTATTATTGAAAGTCAGATGGCTTCCTGTTTGGCGAACTGGTTCAAAGCCTTTCTTTTTCAAAATTTTGACGACTTGGCGAGAAGTCAAAATGGGTAATTTAAGCATCAGTCAAATATAAAGTTTCCAATTGGTGTATCGAAAGTAATTTTGGCAGAAGTGACAAAATATTCCTCGCTATCTGGTTTCGGGATAGGTTCCCCCAATTCCTGGAGTGACTTTATGTATATTTCAATTGCTTTTTCGATATTAAAAGATGCTTCATCGGTGGATTTTCCAAAGTCAGAAATTCCCAATGTAGGAGAATAGGCAACATACAGGATTTTTTTATCATCTTGTAGTTCCTTTTCGATCAAAATAGTATAGTTAAGGACTGTTTTTTTCATACTCTTTGATTATACATCAGGAGCTACAGTTATTCTAGGAATCTATGATTTATTTATAACCCGATGGTTTTAGTATTGATGATTATAACTCTTTTGGATGGAGAGGTAGTGGTTTCTTATTTAGAATGTGGCAACAATCTAAGTCACTTCGGAGGTGTCTAATCGGGCTTGACACGATGAGCGTGGGTTTACTTTGAAGGTGGGCTATTCTAGTTCTTGATTAGCTTTTTTTGATAATACGCTGATAAAGTTTTAGATGGTTTTGTACCATGATTTCTTCTGTGAAATTATTTTCCACATGTTTTCGAGAATTTTGTCTCATCTGTGCATATTTTTCTGGAGAAAGGGAGTACAAAAGAGATATTGCCTCCATCAATCCTTCGTGTCCTTTTTTCTTTACTATCCAATCACCCGTTGTATGCGTTTCGTCCATATTGACTAAAAAACCCGTTTCACCATCTTTGACTATCTCGGGAATAGAGCCATTTGCATAGGCAATCACGGGAGTCCCTGTCGACATTGATTCGAGGAGAACCATTCCAAATGGCTCTGACCACCGGAGAGGAAAAATGAACCCTTTCGCATTTTTATAAAAATTGTCTTTTTCATCAGGTGGGATGAGACCTTTCAGGGTGATATATTTTGAATGAAGATGTGGTTTGATTTTAGAGACATAGTAATCTGAATGGAGGACAATATCACTCATCCACGAAGCAACTTGCAACTCCTTCTTCATGTAAATACTCAATTCAATAGCAATATCCAATCCTTTGTCTTCAGTTGCTCTTCCGATAAAAGCAAGGTAATTGTCTGATGATTCTGAAAAGGGGATATTGCTGAGATCAACTCCGTGATAGATAACATCAGCTATATTCATCTGTGGGTATTTTGAAAGATATTCGGACTTATGGGACTGAGATATTGTAATAAATCGATGATCGCAGAATTTTTCATATTCATAATGAGTTAAAGTCTTCGCTGACGGGGGAGGATTGTGAATAGTAAACACAGTCGGTATAGAATATGCTCGAGTAAAGTAATGCGATAGGTATCCGAGGGAATGGAAGTGATGCATGATGTCTATGTTATTTTTTTCTGCAAAGTCATACGCAAATGACGTCAACCCAATCTCATACAATTTTTTCCGTTCATAAAGCGATACCTTTTCAAAAGCTTCAGGAGAAATATCCTGTTGTTCATCAATGGTAAAATTCTCAAATAATAAGGCCTCATCACTTGAGACAACGGTAGCTTTTGTACGAATATCCTTTGGTCCAAATACATAAACTTCGTGTCCAAGATCGGTGAGCTGATTACTCAATGCAACTGCAAGAGAAAGTTTAACTGTTGAAGAAACTCTTAAAGAAGCGAGCGAATCTCGCATGTAAATCGATGGTATTAGTATGCCTATTTTCATTAAGCTTTAGTATACAGATTGTAGAAGCGAGTTGCAATTTTAGTCCATGTAAATTTGTTCTCAACAATTTTGCGAGATCGTTCTCCCATTTTTCGTCTCAACTCAGGTTGACTCAGAAGGTAGTTTACCTTTTCTGCGATATCCGATGCATTCCTAGTTCGGACAAAAAGGCCATTATAATTATTTTTAACAGCAAGAGGAATTCCACCTTTTTTTGTAACCACGAGGGCTGATTGAGATGCCATTGCCTCAATGATTGTGAGAGGCATAGGGTCATCCCAAATTGAAGGGGCGACATATACGTCTGCCAGATAGTACATTCTTATGAGTTTCTCATGTTCCACATACCCGAGCAGAGTTACATTATGGATGTCCATTTTTTTAATCATTTCTTGATATGAGGATTTCATCGATCCATCGCCCACAATGACAATATTTGCTTTAATTTTTTGAGCTGCTTTAATCAAATAGTCAACGCCCTTTTCCGAAATAAGTCTACCCGTAAAAAAGACGAGTGGACCGTCAGGAAAGTGATACTTCTTTCTTAATTCTAATTTCTCTTTTTGGCTAATTTGTTTTGGAAAAAGTGAAACTGCAACTCCACCAGGGATTGTCCTTAGCTTTCGATTGAATTCAGTTCCAAAGAGTTTCACAAATTTCTCTCGACTATCTCCAGAAACCAGAGTGATATAGCTAGCTCCTCGCATCGAATCTTTTGAAAGTAAATAGTATCTTCTATCATTCATGATATTTGCTAGACAGCTCCCGTGAGATGTTGCGATATACGGAATTCCAAGGGTCGCCTTTACGAATCTTGCGGCCCATGCGTTTATTCCCATATGGTGAACATGAATCACATCTGGTTTAAAATCTCCGACAGCTTTTATCGTGGTTTGAATATACTTGGCATAATGATCGGCGATTGTTTGAGCTGAGATTTCGCTATATCTTTTTGATTTTTCAAGACCGGGTCTGCCGATGAACACAGGCGGCGATTCTATCGGAACTGTGTAAATCGCATCTACATCATCAATCTTATTTATATCAGGGAGTACAATTCCAACTTTATTTTTTCGACTTTCTTTAAGTCGTTTGATTAGGTATTTTACGTAATACCCACTTCCGCCACCTCGAATGGGAAAATCGTACAATATCAATATTCTCATCCCCTTTTTTTGCATAAGGGTCAATTATAACATAAATAAACACCTCAAGAAAAGTTATGCAAGTCAGTTATGCAAGTCATCTCGAGCGAAGTCGAGAGATCCCTCCACTCCGGTCGGGATGACAGAT
>PCVM01000071.1:0-2128 GCA_002796045.1 Candidatus Roizmanbacteria bacterium CG11_big_fil_rev_8_21_14_0_20_36_8 | reverse complement strand
ATATATGGCAAAATATGTTCCAGATATTACATCTGATCGGTGGGTGATAATAGCTGACGGTCGAGATGGTAGACCTGATGAGGAAAGCAAAGATAGTGAAGTTGACGATGCTTTAAGTACAAATAAATGTCCGTTTTGTCCTGGGAATGAAAACATGACGACGGAAGAAATTTATCGAATCGGAACAGGAACTGGATTTGATCCAGGCTGGGAAGTACGTGTTATCCCGAATAAATATCCGATAACAGACATCCATGAAATAATTATTCATTCACCAAAAGAGGAAGATCTCCATCATTTAACAAAAGATCATCTAATTAAGGTTTTCCAAACTTATAGAAATCGTTACAATCAACATTCTTCAAAAGGCCAAGTGATAATTTTCTGCAATCGAGGAGAGCACGCTGGAGCCTCAATCAAACATCCTCATTCGCAACTGGTTGTTATACCAGACCAAATAAATATTTCTTCATTATCTCTTGAAACAATTGATAATATAGTTGAACAAAATGAGTATTTCAATTTGTTCTGCCCAGATTTTTCACAATGGCCTTATGAGGCTTGGTTGTCATCTGCGAGAAAAGATAGTCTTTTTGGAGAGGTTACAGATGATGAGATTGGAACATTGGCCGAAATGTATATAAGACTAATGTTTCGTCTTGAAGAAATCCACAAAACAAAAAGTAAGACAGGTCATGAGTTTAGTTACAATTTTTATATTTATCCCAAAAAAAATTGGTATATTCGTATAATTCCACGTTTTGTATATCGAGCTGGATTTGAACTTGGTACCGGTCTGTCTGTAAATCCTTTTGATCCAGCAGATGCCGCGGCTGATTTACGAGGTGAAGCTGTTGTCGATAGTTGTAAAACACAAGAAGATGAGGTGGCAAGATTGAAAAATAAACTGAAGGAGTTCGGGATTGAGGAATAGGGCGAGTTGCTACTCCAAATTCCTCACAATAATCTGAAGTTTTTCAAATATCTGTGGAAAGATTGATTCAATCGACTTTCGTTCATTTTCAGTGAAATTCTCAAGTACATACTCCTCACCTGGAACGTCTGATACATGGAGGCGATTGTCAACTCCGATTCTGATCCTGAAAAATTCCTTTGTTTTGATCGACGCCGCAATCGACGCGAGCCCATTATGAACTTTTGGGCCGATGCCAAGTTGAATTTTGAATTGTCCGATTCTCATATCCAAGTCATCATGAATGACAAAAACATTTTTTGGTGGAAGATAGGTATTTCGCATAATTTTAGAAAGTGCGCGCCCTGAGCGGTTCATAAAGGTCTGAGGTTTGGCGAGAATAGTTGCAAGTTTTTGGTTGTTAGTTGTTGGTAGGTCAATTTTGGCGATTTCGCTTTCCAAGTATTTGTCAAATTTAAACTTAATTTTTCCTTTATTTAGATAATCCAAAAACATAAAGCCGACATTATGGCGATTTTTTTGATACTTCTCACCTGGATTTCCAAGACCGATGAATGCGAGTTTCATTAGTATTCATTATAACAGTATCGACTCAGAAGATTTGATCAGGAGTCATCGAGCTCAAATTTATTATTTTGTCAAACTCCTTGTCGTATGTAATAAGTGCAGTATTTTTTGGAAGTTGGGTCGCGATCAGACAGTCTTGATATTTGATTTTATGAGCGCTAAACATTTTCAGAGCTTTTTTTGTACTGGTTTTTTCGATTACAGTAATATTTCTTAGTTTATATATTTCATCGATCGCGTCCATTACTTTAGCTTTTGGGAAAGAGTACAGGCGAGTCAAAACGAATATTATCTCGAGAATGATAACTTGGGAAATATATGGGCGAAGCGCTCCTTTTTCAATACTTACAAAAAGATCCTTACACTCCTCATATTTCGAGGTGTCGTCTTTTGTAAGAAATCTTATAAAAACACTGGTATCAATAAATATTTTATTTATCATTCCGAAAGGTTGATAAATTCACGTAAATTCTCGACTTTTACTGGTTTTTTGACCTGAAATTTCCCGCCCTGTGCTAGAAAACCAACAGGTGCTTTGGTTATGATAATCTTATTTTTTTGGGCTGAAATGAGTGCTGTTCCATGAGTTGTAATCCCGGATTTTTCTCGGATATCGACTGGGATGTG
>PCVM01000101.1 GCA_002796045.1 Candidatus Roizmanbacteria bacterium CG11_big_fil_rev_8_21_14_0_20_36_8 | reverse complement strand
ATTTACGGAATTGCTTTCGACTCGCAAGACAAATTAAACGACCATTTATCAATGTTAGCAGAAGCTAAGAAACGTGATCATAAGAAACTTGGTAAAGAGCTGGATCTATTTGTCTTTTCTGAGCTAGTTGGACCAGGATTGCCTTTATGGACTCCAAAGGGAACTCTGCTGAGAGAACTATTGGATGATTATGTATGGAGTCTGAGAAAAGCAAAGGGCTACGAAAAAGTTGAGATACCACACATTACAAAAAAGGAACTGTATGAAAGGTCTGGGCATTGGTCAAAGTTCTCAAATGAACTATTTAAAATAACGACTCGTGAAGGTCATGAGTTTGCAATGAAGCCAATGAATTGTCCGCATCATACCCAAATCTATGCAAGAAGAAAGTGGAGCTTTCGAGATCTGCCTCAAAGATATGCTAACACAACAATGTGCTATCGTGATGAGCAAACTGGTGAATTGTCAGGACTTTCTCGTGTACGATCGTTTACACAAGATGACGCTCATGTATTCACTCAACTGAAAGACGTAAAACAAGAATTTATGAATATTTGGGAGATTATAGAGGAGTTCTATGGATCCTTTGGTTTTGACCTCAAAATTAGACTATCTCTTCATGATCCAGTAAAATTTGAAAATTATCTCGGAGACCCAAAAATTTGGGCTGAGGCTGAAAATACACTTCGCAAAATTGTAAACGAGAAAAATGCGGTTGCTACAGAAGCAGTCGGTGAAGCTGCATTTTATGGACCAAAAATAGACTTTATGGCAAATGACTCTCTAGGAAGAGAATGGCAAGTTGCGACAATCCAACTAGATATGAATATGCCCAGGAGTTTTGACCTTAACTGTACAAATGAAAAAGGTGAAGAAGAGCAAATATACATGATTCATGCTGCAATTATGGGTTCATTAGAGCGATTTATTTCAATAATTATCGAACATTTTGCTGGCAACTTTCCCGTCTGGCTCTCACCTGTTCAAGTTGTCGTAATCCCGATTGCCGACAGACATCGAGTTTTTGCAGAAGAAGTGGCTGAATCGCTTAAGGATTCGGGCATTAGAGTAAATGTTAATTCAAAATCCGAGTCGATGCAAAAGAAAATTAGAAATTCTCAAAAACAAAAGATCAATTACATGTTAATAATTGGAGATCAAGAAATTCAATCAAAATTAGTTAATGTTAGATTAAGAAATGGTGAAACTGCAACAATGAGTCAAGATGATTTTAAAAATAAGATACTAGATGAAGTTAAACAGAAAAAATAATTCTATGCATCTTCTTGCAAATGTATAATGTAACAGCTATAATAGCTCAAGTTCATTATATTCGGATATTTTTTAATTTTAAACAAATAATTTGAGGAGCAGAAGATATTTTCAGAGTCAGTCCAATAAAACAGGTAGATATTATCACGTCAATCAAAGGATTCACGCAGAACAACTTCGAGTTATTGGTCAAGATGGTGGTTTGGTCGGAGTAATATCAAAAGAAGAAGCGATACAAAAAGCACAAGATGAACAATTGGACCTGGTACTTATTGCAGCAAATGCAAAGCCGCCAGTTGCTAAAATAACAGATTTTAAAAAATTTTTATACGAAGAAGAAAAAAAGCAAAAAGAAGCAAAAAAAGGATCCAAGAAAAGTAATGTTAAAGATATTAAAATTTCACTTTTTATAGGAATTGCAGATAGAACAAGATTGTCTAAGAAAACAATTAAGTTTTTAGATGACGGCCATCAGGTTAGATTGAACTTAACATTGAAAGGTCGTGAAATTGTTAAAAAACAGATGGCCCATGATTTGATGAATAATTTCATCAAAGACTTAGGTGAAGTAAACATATCAAAGGAGCCGAGGCTTGAAGGAAGAGTTATGCGAGCAGTTGTTTCAAAAAAGAAATAAATATGAAAAATAAACAGAAAACACATAAAGGTTCATCAAAAAGATTTAAAATCACATCGACTGGAAAGGTGTTGCATCGATCAAAAGGCGCTAGACATTTAAATTCAAAAAAGACAAAAAGACAACTCCGAAAACTAAAAATTGATAAACCAGTTGAGGGAAGTGTTAAAATAAAAATTAAAAAGCTTTTAGGATTAGCATAATTTAATAAATAAATATGGTAAGAGTAAGTAGTGGCCCAGCAACAAGAAATAAACATCGAAAAGTTTTAGACCTAGCAAAAGGTTACTGGATGTCTCGAAGTAAGCAGTTTTCAAAAGCACAAGAGGCAGTGCTTCATGCTGGAGAATATGCTTTTGCAGGACGAAAACTCAAAAAAAGAGATCTTAGAAGACTTTGGATTACTAGAGTTAGTGCCGCGTTAAAGCAAAAAGGTGTTAAATATAGTTTATTTATTCACTGGATGAAGGTAAAAAAAATCACTTTGGACAGAAAAATTCTTTCACAACTAGCTCTTGATTATCCTCAAGCTTTTGACAAGATTGTAGAGCAAGTAAAAAAATAATTCCAAGTACCAAAGTGTTCTTTCTCGAAGTATAATTTATTAAATGAAGGATCTAAAAACAACTCGAGAAAAGTTTCAAGTAAAACTAACTTCAATAGTCTCTCTTCCTCAACTAGAACTACTTAAACTCGAATACCTAAGTCGAAATGGCATTGTAAATGAATTGCTGAAAGATATGAAATCCCTTAGCATTGACGAGCGGAAAATTTATGGACAACAAATCAATAAGCTTAAAGATGAAATTGCTAAGCAGCTTGACAGTACACAAAAAAAATTGATTTCTTCGTTAAACCAGTCTAAATACGATGTTACATTGCCAGGAAATATGAGAAAAAACGGAAGTCTTCACGTTGTATCGTATGCAATCGAAGAAATTAGCAAAATTTTTGAAAAAATTGGATTCATTCGAATGTCTTATCCTGAAGTCGAATGGGATTGGTATTCGTTCGAGGCTTTAAATATGCCAAGCAACCATCCGGCACGCGATGATTTTGAAACTTTTTACATTGATCACCCAGAAAATAAGGAATTTGGCAAAATGCTACTTACACCCCACACTTCCTCAGGTCAGCCAAGAGAGATGATGAGACTTGGTAAGCCTCCTATTCGCATGATTAATATTGCAAAGACTTATAGACCTAACTGGGACGTCTCGCATACTCCTATGTTCCATCAGTTTGAAGGTTTTTGCGTCGATAAAAAAATAAATATTACCCATTTAAAAGGAACTATAAATTACTTTGTGAAGGAGTTTTTCGGTGAAAACCGCGAAATACGCCTTCGTCCTTTTCATTTTCAGTTCACTGAGCCATCATTTGAAATTGATATTACCTGTGATATTTGCGACGGAACAGGTTATATTTTCAAAGACGAATTGCAAACTAAGAATGCTAAATCGAGAAGCTTTGCTGAAAAAATTAAATGTAAATTGTGTAAACAGGGATGGCTCGAGCTTGGAGGAAGTGGTATGGTACATCCAAATATTTTAAAATTCAGTGGAATTAATCCTGATGAATATACCGGTTGGGCTTTTGGTTTTGGAGTAGAAAGAGTAATGATGATGAAAACTGGAGTGGGCTTAAATGATATTAGATTACTTTATGAGGGTGATATTAGAGTATTAGAACAATTTTAGTATGAATATAAAAATTACTTATAGTTGGCTCCTTGAGTATCTTGAAACTGATGCAGATCCATATGAGCTTCAAAAATATTTATCTCTGTGTGGACCATCTATTGAAACTGTTGAAAAGGTTGATGGCGACTATGTGTTTGATATAGAAATTACTTCAAATCGAATTGATATGGCAAGCGTTTATGGAATAGCCCAAGAAGCTGCTGCAATTCTGCCTCAGTTTGGAAAGAAGGCAAAACTAATCAAGCATAATTTTATTAAACCTCAAGCCCCTACGAAAGACCTTTCAATAAATATTACTGATTCATATCATTTAACAAATAGAGTTCTTGCAGTTGTTCTAGACAATGTAATTATCGGTAAATCGCCAGAATATATACAGAAAAGATTAAAGCTCGCAGGAATACGCACTCTCAACAATGTGGTTGACGTCACAAACTATATTATGCTAGAGCTTGGACATCCAACACATATTTTTGATTATGACCGAATTGCAAAACAGAAATTAATTTTTAGAGAATCCAAAAAAGGTGAAAAAATAATTTCTCTTGAGGATAAAACATATACCCTTTATGGGGGAGATAGCATTATTGAAGATGGCGATGGAAGGATAATTGACTTACCAGGAATTATAGGAACTAGTAATAGTATTGTTGTTGATAGTACAAAGCGATTGTTGTTTTTTATTGACAATAACGATCCAGTCCAGATGCGAAAAACATCAATGAATTTAGGGATTCGTACCGTTGCCGCAACTTACAATGAAAAATCGCCCGATCCAGAACGCGCTTTTGACTCACTTCTTCTCGGAATTGAGTTGCTTCAAAAAAATTCTGGAGCCAAGGTTGCAAGTTCAGTAATTGATATATATCCTCAAAAAAAACTTGAAAAACATGTACGCGTATACTTGAAGGATATTCAACGGATTATTGGAGTCAGTATTGAAGAGACACCTATTATTTCAATTCTTGAAAAACTTGGTTTTGGAGTAAATAGAAGTGAAAATGATGAATTGGCTTACCCAGATGGAGTTAGCTTCGATATATTAGTCCCATCATTTCGATATAACGACGTATCAATTAAAGAGGATATTATTGAAGAAGTATCACGTGTTTATGGCTATCACAATCTTCCAAGTAAGATGGCTCCACTTGTGTATATTAAACAACCTAAAGATATTGAAAATCTATTTAAAGTACAAACAAAGAGTAAATACTATCTGAAGCATATCGGATTGCATGAGTATCTAAATTACTCAATGATTTCAGGAGACTTAATTGATAAATTACGACTTGTAAGGAAGGATTATCTGAGAATAAAAAACTCAATTTCAAGTGAAATAGAGTATATGCGAAACTCCCTTATCCCTTCTCTTATAAAAAATATTAAGGAAAATTCTGGAAAAAAAGATAAACTAGAAATATTTGAATTAGCAAAAACCTATACTCGGAAAGACGATCAATTACCTGATGAAAAATACTACTTAGGTTTTGCAACAAATTCTAATTTTGCTGACTTGAAGGGAGTAATTGATTCACTTTTTGATGAATTAAATATAACCGACTATGATTATGAAAATAATAATCATAGTATTTTGAACAATTCTGCAAAAATAAAAATTCATGCACATGAAATTGGAGTAATTGGCTCATTAAAACAAGAGCTAAAAATAGCAATTGACGTTCCAAATGATATTTTTGTAGCCGAACTTGACTTTGAAACAATTGCAAATCAATACAAAGTAATGGGATCATACAAAAAAATATCTCCTTATGCAGTAATAAAGCTAGACTCGACCATCATGTCGCCATTAAGTTTTTCTCAGATTAAGACTATTGCAAAATTAAGTTCCTCATATTTGCAAAATATTGAGCTTTTGGACCAATATGAAGGGAATATTACTATTCGTCTTCATTTTACATCTTACACAGAAAATCTAACTGAAAATACTGCAAAAAATGAACTTGCTTCAATAATTACTTCAATTAATAATAAAAAGTCCTTTGAGAAACAAAGCTGTCATATTTGACCTTGATGGTTGTATAGCGAATACTCTTCCGGTCTGGATTACTGCTTTCATTAAAACGTTCCATTCTTTCGGTAAAAATATTACAGAGAATGAATTGATGAAAATTGGTCTGAATAGAATTCATGAAACAGGATACGAAGGAATCGACTCAGAAGAATTTATAAATAAACTGTACAAAGTGTTAGAGAGTGGAATTGCTAGGGCTCTACTACATGAAGGGATGTTTGAAACAATTTCTTATCTTCATAAGAATGGCATAAAACTTGCAATTGTATCTTCGGCTAGACGAAAACAAGTAAAAAATTAATCAATATTTTATGAAGATATCACTTATTCATTTTCTATCAACTGATAAATTACGACTACCAGGACTATTATTTCAACCTGATGAAAAGCAAACTAGGAAGGCGGTAATATACTTACATGGTTGTGGAAGCTCTTCAGTATTTTACTCACCAAAAATTAATAAACTTGCTGCGGCAATAACACATCTGGGGATGGCATTTTTTCCTTTTAACAATAGAGGTGCCCACTATGTAAAAACTTTAAATCGAATTACTAGAAAGAATAACGTTGAGATGGTGGTAAAAGAGCTATATGGTACAAGTTATGAAAAAATTAAAGAGTGTATTTTTGATATAGATGGCGCAGTATCATTTCTACGTTTCAAAGGATTTAATACATTTCATCTTATTGGAGAGTCGACTGGCGCAAATAAAATTGTTGTTTACGATTATTACTCAAAAAATTCACCGTTCGCTTCATACACTTTGATAAGTCCAGGGGATGATACTGGACTATATTTTGAAAAATTGGGTAAAACATTATTTTTAAAAATCATCGAGCAATCAAAAAGTATGATACAAGACGGACATGGCTTGGACTTTGTTCCAAATAGTATTGGCCTTGACTATCCATTTTCATATCAATCTTGCTATGACGTATTAAACCCAAATGGAGATTACAATATATTTCCATTTAATGACGCGTTGAACGATTTGAAACTTGGTACCAAAGCACTGTTTAAAGAATTTCGTAAAATATCTCGTCCAACACACGTCGTACTGGGATCTAATGATGAGTACTGTTATGATAAAGCAGATAGCTGTATGAACTTACTTAAAAAGAATGTTGATTATAATGAGAAATTTTATTTCGAACTAATAGATGGTGCCGATCACGGTTTTGAGCATCATGAACAAAAGCTTGTTCAAACAGTAAGTAGGTGGATATCTCAGTCCTGATATTCTTCATTAATACTAATTTTAATTTCAGAAGAACCGGATTTGTCTTTTTCATTTCTTGATTCAACACGAATTGTATGTTTGCCATTATCTATATTTATTTTTTCTGAAATACTATCTCGATTGCCTGAAATAACTTTCCTTTCTTCTCCATCAACATAAATTTTTGTTTCTTTTATTTTTTCAAGTGATGTGATTTTAACCTTAATTTCAACATCGTTAGTATTTACTCTAGATTTATTACTTGGGGATTGGTAGGAAACTACAACATCATCCGAATTAGAATCTGAAGTTTCTGTTGGATAATGATATTTTTCATCCTCCATTTCACGAGCCCATGCATCAATCGCGTCCTGCCATCTATTAACTCCATCTCCTGATATCGGATCACTTTCAGTAATCAAATAATAATCTTTTTCTTCATAGTTACCTGATTTTATTTCAATATCATTTGCTAACTTTCCATTGGATTTAGAAATTTTAATTTTTTGATAATATGATGAAATTTCAGTTGGCTCTGTACCTTCGATATAATACTCAGTTCTGGTTCCAATTCCATCTTTTGGCAAACCACCTAAAAATGAATCTATCTCAATCGCATTAACTTTATCTGGTTTATCCATAATTCCATCCTCATACTTTGCCAGAAGGGATCTCATCGCTGCATGCCAAATAGGGGATGCTCCAGTTGCACCTGATGCAATTTGTTGATTCATTTTTGAGTTATCATTATTTCCAACCCAAACTCCTAAAACAATATCTTTAGTATATCCAACAGTCCAGTTATCACGCTTATCATCAGTTGTACCACTTTTTACAGCTACTGTATTCCCTGGAATATTTAAAAAGGAATTGCTTCCAAATGTTTCAAATCTTGCATTGTTATCAGATAATATGTGAGAAATTAAAAAACAAATTTCAGGTGATAAAATTTCTGACGTGCTTTGTTTTTTCTTTTTATAAATTTGTTTACCATCAAAATCTTTTATTTCAGAAATTCCATAAGGCTCAACATTCTTACCTTCATTTGCAAATACGGAATATGCTTTCGTAAGATTTAACAACGTTGTCTCACCGCCTCCAAGCGATGCGGACAGACCCAGATTGCTCATATTCTTATCAGTAGGTTCTAAAGAATCAAGTCCCATTTCATAAGCCAGTTGCAAAAAATCGCGAATTCCTATCATTCCCAAGAGTTTTACGGCAGGAACATTTAACGAATTGCCTAATGCAAACCTTAGTTGGACAGGTCCACGATATTTACCGTCATAATTCACTGGTACGTAATCTTCTTCGTCACCGACATTTGGAAAAACAGTTTTAACGTCCATTATTACTGATGATGCAGTATATCCTTTCTCAAATGCCACGGCATACTCGATTGGCTTTAAGGTTGATCCAGGCTGTCTTAATCCCTGTGACACAACGTCAAATTTTCCGTAGTCTTCGTTACTAAAATCGTAAGATCCGACATATGTGATAATTTCGCCAGTTTTTGGATCCATTGAAACTAAAGCTCCATTTCCAACGTCATAATCCTCAAGATTTGAGATTTCACTACTAACAATTTCTTCTGCATCCTTTTGAAGATCAAGATCGAGAGTGGTATATATTTGAATACCACTTTTAAATATTCCTGCACCATAGTCTTTTTCAATTTGATCTCTAATATAAAATACAAAGTGTGGCGCGTTCATCCTAAGACTATTTTTAGAAAACTTCAACTTTTCAAGCTGCTCTAAAGCTTTTTCCTCTTCATCTCGATTGATATAATTATCTTCTCGCATTCGTCTTAGAACATCTGTCGTTCTACCTTTCCAAGCATTTTCTTTACCAACAAAGGGAGAATAAACTGATGGTTGTTGAGGTAAACCAGACAGAAATGCCGCCTCGACAAGATTTAGATCATTTGGACTTTTATCAAAATATCCTTTTGATGCAGATCCAATTCCCCAATAATTTCCACCATATGGAGCCTCGTTTAAATACATTGATAATATTTCGTCTTTTTCATATTTTTTCTCAACCTCGTAAGCTAAAATTGCTTCCTTGATTTTACGTGATAATCTATGCTCTGAGGTAAGTAGTACATTTTTAATTAATTGTTGTGTAATGGTTGAACCTCCCTGAGGATTTCCAAGAAAGGAACTAAATGCTGCTCTTAAGATTCCAATCTCCGATATCCCTTTGTGTTCATAAAATCTTTTATCTTCGATTGCAATCGTTGCTTTCTTAAGAATATCCGGAATGTCATCTTGCTTTACTGGAATACGATTTTTATCCTTATACATGTCGTAGATAACTGCTCCATTTCTATCATAAAAAATTGTTGAATTCTCGCGTGCTTCTGAAAGTTTTCCAGGTTTTGGCAGATCACGACCATACCACGCAAAAAGCAAAAATGCACCGATATAGCCAAATATAACTAGACTAACAAATCCAATTATTGAGTATTTAATAACAACTTGTTTTTTTGGTATAGGAAAGAAAAAAAGGATTTTCTTTTTGCTACGTTGTCGTGGTAAATATGCCATCGATTTAATTGTAGCACAGGGAAATATGCTACAATAGTAAACATGATGAAAATTATTCGCAAAATATTTAAAACAAAAAATATCGTTCGATTTATCATCGCAGTTGCAACAATTTTGCTTATTTTAACAAGTATTGCCCCTCTTTTTTTCATCTAGTCGAAAATGGAAAATTATATGGAGTTATTGCAATCTTCAGTTTCTACTCTTCCTCGTACAGCCGTTCGTACGATCAAGCGCCTACAGTCACTTGGAATCCTGACTTATGACGATCTTCTAAATTACTATCCCGTACGTTATGACGATTATAGGAAGACAATTCCCGCAATATCGATTAAAGACGGTGAATTGGTAACAATTCGAGGAAAAATTGTTTCCTTCAAACAAGTGACAACTAGAAAGAGAATGACGATGCAGAAGGTAATAATTAATGACGGATTTCTTGATATTGAGTTATTTTGGTACAACCAAGCATACTTAAATAATATTTTACCTGTCGGAACAATACTTTCAGTTTCTGGAGTTGCTGAAAGAACTTTGTTGAATGTATCAATGAAACCTTCTGAGTATGAAGTCCTTAAAAATATTGATGATAGATCCATTCATACGGGAAGATTAGTACCAGTGTACGCACAAACTTATGGCTTATCGTCAAAAACAATTAGAGACAAAATTCTCTATCTGTTAAGTAAACTCGAAGAAATTTCAGAAAATGAGCTTGAATTAATACCAAATGTGTTGCTTTCCGAAAATAATTTAATTTCATATAAAAATGCGCTTAATATGATACATTTTCCAAAAGATACGATCGAGGTTGAAAATGCTAGAAAAAGGCTTGCTTTCAATGAGCTATTTATCAGATTGTTATCATCTCACCTGATTAAATCAGAATGGAAAAAGGGAAAAATTAGTAAACGTATTTTGATAACCAGAGATATTCTTAATAAGATCAATGAGTTTATTTCGTCTCTTCCATTTAAATTAACAACCTCACAAAAAAGATCTTTAAACGAAGTGTTAGAAGATCTAAATAAGCCAGTTCCAATGAATAGATTTTTGCAGGGTGATGTAGGCTCTGGAAAAACAATTGTGGCGATGTGTGCCGCATTTGCAACATGCTTAAATGGTTTACAAACTCTTATCATGGCCCCAACTGAGATTTTAGCTCAACAACATTACAAAACCTTATCTCACCTTGGGTCAAAAATTGGAATAAATATAGCCCTTCAAACGTCCTCACATAAAGACATTAAAAAGACAAAAGCAACTAATAATTATCAAATAGTTATAGGAACTCAAGCACTATTATCTAAAGATTTTAAGATGGATAATGTTGGTTTGATCGTAATTGATGAACAGCATCGATTTGGGGTAAGACAAC
>PCVM01000077.1 GCA_002796045.1 Candidatus Roizmanbacteria bacterium CG11_big_fil_rev_8_21_14_0_20_36_8 | reverse complement strand
GCTGTAATATCTAACTTATCCGCATAACGCTTTAAGCCCCGCAATAAAGTATGAGTCCCCGTCCCCCCACCAACCACCACAATTTTCTTTTTCTTACTCTGAGACATATAATATATATGAATATAACAAGCGTAAAAGTAAAAAAGATACAGACCAATCTACCAACGAGACTCTACCCAACCATTTCTAGCTTGCTATACTTACAGCCATGTTAAAACGACTTTCCAGGATCCCACGAGTGATCAGGCGCGATGGCCTCTGGTACACAATCAAACGATCAGTCGCTTGGTTTATTAGTCACACCCCCTTGGCTTATCATGCATCATTTCTTTATTATCAGGATACCAGATTAGTGTTTGCGCCGAGCATGCTCACCTACCGAATCTTCGCCGACAGGAAGACCCGAAGTGGCGACATCAAAGCAATGGAAGAAAATATCAAAACTGGCGACATAGTAATCGATATTGGCGCTAACGCCGGCACTTTTACTATTATCGCCGCTAAATTGGCCGGTCATAGTGGCCGAGTCACGGCCTTTGAGCCCTCACCAAAATTTTCCAAAATTATTCAAAGCAACATTAATGTCAATAAATTTAACGACTTTGTTACTGTCCACCAGGTAGCCATGGGTGCTACACCTGGAACAGTTTATTTAAACGAAATGGTTGCTGACGATACTACAAATTATGTTAGCGGTTCGGGTACGTCAGTTCCGCAAGCTACCCTTGATAGTTTTACGAAAAATATTGACGTCATTGATCTAATAAAGATTGATGCCGAGGGTTCAGAGTTAGAGGTTCTAAAAGGAGCCGAGGAGTCTCTCTGTAAAACTAGAATCCTTCTTTTTGAGATATGCAATAAAACCTTAAATCGAAATCGAGTCAACGTGGAGGAACTTTATCAAATGCTAATTAAAAATTTCAATCTTTATTACAAACACGGCAAAGCCCCTTTTATACTTGATCCTAAAGAAGACTATAATACAGATCTTATCGGTTATTCAAAACATATATGACAATAAAAAAATTTTTAATAAAACTATGGAATTGGTTTGGAGTAATGTTTACAACTAGCACGCTAGAAGGACCGTTTCTTTATTTTCAGAGGGTTTATTTCTTACTCACCTTTACATCACTAGTGGGCATTTTTCATACTCCTACTGGTAAGAAATTGCGCGCATATATTGAACGCCACAGTGACAAAGAAGCAGTCATTAAAAATTCTCTAGGAATTTTTTCAGTCAATGGAAAAAATGACTCACTCACAAAATCCATCACTTCATTTGAATACGGTCACCAGGCTTGGCTGGATAAGGCCAGCACTAAAAATATTTTTTTGGACATCGGCGCTAATATTGGTTTCTACAGCATTCTGGCACTTAAGAAATACGGCTACAGTGAATCCTATGCTTTTGAACCGAATCCCGATACCTTTGAACGACTAAGTAAGAACGTTACTTTAAATGAACTCATGGATAAAGTTCACCTAATACCAGCTGGCTTAAGTGACAAAAACAGTACTGCTAAACTCGGGACTAAGGACGTTCACACTGGGGCTAGTTCATTTGTACTCGATGGCTTCAAACACATTGACCATACTATTGACGTGCCGACACGTACTCTGATGTCAGTGGTTGGAGAATATAATATTGATGCCGAACAAATTAGTTTTATAAAAATTGATGTTGAGGGTTATGAATATCCGGTACTGCTTGGCATGAAGGAAATATTCCCCAGACTAGCTCTTGGCACCTGCTTATTTATAGAGATTCATCCGCATGCTAAAGATGCTGAAGCCACTAAAACACTATTGGCAGAAGCCGGCTTTAATTGCATCGCCAGCACCAAACAACATAATTTCCTTTACCAAAAGTAATTTAATCTGCTAAATAAAAAGTATCTTTACCGACCTCTAATTTGTTATAGCTTGGTATACTTAATTAAATATGCGTCAAATTATCAAGAAATTTCTCGCCTTTAGCGAACGCTACACTAAGACCGATATGACCTACCTCGCCAAGGGCGGCTTTTGGATAAGTATTAGCTACTCCATTCAGATCATATCTGGCTTAATATTGACTGTGGCTTTAGCTAATCTATTGCCAAAAAATGTCCTAGGGACATACCAATACATCTTGGCTCTAGCTGGTATTCTCAGTGTTCTCACCCTTTCTGGAGCCAGCAAGGCCATAGTAAGCGCAGTGGCACGGGGGGACGACGGCGCTTTCCTGAGTAGTGTGCGTACGGTCTTAAAATGGAACATCATAATTTTACTTTCAAGTCTTTCGGTCTCATGCTATTACTATCTAAACGGAAACACTGAGTTGGGGACAGCATTTCTAATCGTTGCATTTTTTGCTCCATTGATTGAAGCATTTAAACTCTATCAATCATATCTTCAAGGAAAAGAGGCCTTCAAAGATGGTGTGACATTGGGTGCCTGGCGCAAGCCACTTCCTCTTATTGCCATGATCATTGGCCTCTACTTTACTGACAATGTAGTTTACTTAATATTCGTTTATTTCTTCACTAACGCCGTATCAAATATTTGGGTCTATTTTTTAGTCATCCGAAAATACCACCCTCCGATAAAGGCAAAAGAAGATGTTCTCTCATACAGCAAACACTTGAGCATCCTCGTGATAATTGGCAAATTGGCCTCACATGCCGACAAACTAATTCTCTGGCAATTCATTGGTCCTGTGGCGGTGGCGTCTTTTACTATCGCGCAGTTAGCTACCAAATATTCTGGTGGGGCATTAAATGCTCTGGCTACAATAGTTTTACCGAAGTTGTCCAGACGTGACTTAGCAACTCTCCAACAGACCCTTCCCCGTAAAGTTTTCTTTTTTACTCTAGCAATGAGTGTCGGAGCTATAATCTACATCCTAGTCATTCCTTTTATATTTGATATTATTTTCCCTCAATACAAAGAATCAATTCTAATTGCCCAGCTATTAGCTGTGAGTTTGGTATTTCTGCCCAGGAGCATTTATACTAAGGCCTTAATTGCGCACCAACAAGTCAGATATCAGTATTATTTAAGTATCTCAATGCTTGTCTTAAGTATTATCGCCATGCTAGTACTAATACCAATTTTTGGCATCCTCGGGGCTGCCTACGCCACCATAATAAGTGAACTAGTTTCAGCTATCGTTAGTTATAGTTTATTCAAGCGTGCCAAAAGTGTTTGACCGTGAAGCTTAGGATTATAATATTCATCAAACAACTTTTTGCCGGCCAAAGCTATCTTTTGCCTTTCGTCCTTATGAGCTAAGTAGTAGCGAATCTTCTCTACCATGTCATCTAAATCATTAAAAGCGACATAGTGCACGTTTTCCTCGAGCGGTATAATTAAATCTAAATCGCGAATAGAAGGACCTGACATCATAAACGCACCAAGGTATAGCAATTCTTGATGCCTAAAGGTGTACTGCCCTATACCATCGAGTGCTAAATTAATTTTGGCTTGGCAAAGTGAATCACGATAATCCTTAACCTTAAAACGGGGGGCCGCTAATTCGGAAGGAATAGGTGCTTTTGTATAAGGATTTGGCTGCAAACCACCAACAGTAGAAAATCCTTCTGCTTTCACACGAGCCCAGACATCTTGTCTGATGGTGTGGCCGGCGGCATCGGCACCGGAAAAACCAACCTCGAAACAAGTTTCATTTATATGACAAATAGATACAGTGGGGTGCAAATAAGAATATATTCTTGCTAATATATTCTCTCCTGGTGAATGTACAAACGGACAACTAATCATTGTTGGGACAATTTTAATACGATTGGTTTCTGTCAAATTATACAAATCTCGATTACGAAATGGCTCCCTTTTAAAAATTAATGTCATAGCATCAAGTACTTCAACAGGTGGTAAATATTCAGCTTGTGCAGCACCAATAAATATAGCCTTTCGGGAAATTGGATAATTTACCAATGCTCTCAAAATTGCCTGACCACGATCATTATCCGTAGTATAACTACTCTGTTTCCAATTAATTAATACCCAATCGTAATTAACTGAGGGTTTGTACTTTAATACGTCTTTTAGACTAACCTCAGTAATGTTGACCATTGAATGAAGTGCGCTTTCAAAAAAACCATCTTGATCATGAAAATAGAGATGATCTTGAATGTGATGATAAATAGTCTTAACTAAACTATCAGAGGGTTTATCACGCTTTATATAGAGCACATTCATAATTATCCCTTATTTTTGAAAGTTACCAAGTAGCTCTCAATGATACGGTTGGTGGCAGTATGATCAATTGTCTTATTAATGTGTTGTTCAAATAAGTATTCAGACAAGAGTGAGGTGAAGCGGCTAATGATCGGTATGCGGAATACGACCGGATAAAAATGAATATCAGAAAAGCCGTGTTGCTCTAAGTATTGTT
Source organism: Candidatus Roizmanbacteria bacterium CG11_big_fil_rev_8_21_14_0_20_36_8 (assembly GCA_002796045.1). GTDB lineage: Bacteria > Patescibacteriota > Microgenomatia > UBA1406 > GWC2-37-13 > UBA1450. The sequence goes on along the minus strand of PCVM01000077.1, from coordinate 6,796 downwards.
TCATTTCCGGCATCGCAATCTGACCTTGATGTAGTGGCTCTGTGGTTTTGCGCACCCCTTGTTTCGGGTTCTTGGTCACAATGATACCAGTTCCCCCAACAGCAATAATGGTTGCTAATTTAGTAAAAAAAGCCACTTTGTCTTCCAGATACTCCACTGCCCGAGAGGAGAAGAACAGATCATATGCCTTCCTCGGTTCGTACTTCATAATATCGGACACCTGATACCGTACGTTGCCGCTCTCGCGCATTTCTAACCTAAACTGTTCATGCATAGCCTCCGAAACGTCTACCAGATCAAACTCGGCGGCACGATTGGCACGATACAAGAGGCGCGTCCAAGTCCCTGGTCCCGGTCCCAGTTCAAGACAGGATGTGAATGATACCCCGTCAAGGTGTTCCTTTATTGATAAATAGGTCATATAGTATTCAGCCCGATTACGCGGCCTAATTGACCAACGATTAAACTCGTAATCATTTTTATACTGCCCTTGTGGAATTGAACTGTTGTAATTTGTGCCTATGTCTTTGTTTTTGAGAGAATACATATTTTTGTGACTGGTTGATTATTTCAGATTTAAAATAAAAGTAAAGGAACGAGGGTAACCGACATCACTTAAAAACGCCGGGGAGACGAGACGACAGTTCAGTGATGAGTCTGGTCACATTTTCCCCCATAGATTCTTCGGCATTTAACCTCAATACCATTCCTGATGGATTTTGTATTTGACTAAAATGATATTCGTAATAAAGAGCGAATGAATTTAAGATTTCATCAGCGCGGTTGGCTGTAAATGTCATAATCGTGTCGTTATTTTTGGCCCTTCCCTGACACCTTTCGTATGACAAGGCTGGAGAAATGTCCAGATAGACATAAAGCGCCGGCGAAATAGCAACGCGTTGCAAGAATTTATGCACTCGTTCTTTAGGGATTTTCTGTTGTATCGACAGCCAAATAGCCGACGTCACCGGCCCTTGGTCATAAATGACGAGTGTGGTTGGATTAATCATTCGTACTTGGTGAAGCGCAATATACTCCGAATAAGAACGCAGAAATGGCCGTGAGATGATACCCGAAAGACCAAAACATCGCCAACCAGCTGTGAGATATGGAATCCCAAAGCGTAAACTGAGGGAGTATGCTAGTAGGATTTTCTTTCCCAATGATTTAGTTGAAAAAAATGGTTGTCTCGTAACGACTGACTCTGGCTCCCGAACGTGTGCCAAAAGCTCAGTCACCAACGTTGTCTTCCCTGATCCGGGCAAGCCAACACATTCAACATATAATGGTGGAGGGTAGTTAGACATGACGAGAAGTGATAAAAAGTTCTTTATACTGTTTGATTATAGTAGATACCGCGTAATTATCAGCACGCGCTGATATAAGTTCAGGCGAGAACGGCGTGGCCAGAATTCGATCTACAGCAGTAGCAAATGCCTGTATGTCACCAATAGGGACGAGCTCCCCATAACGACCACCCTCGAGGATATCACGCGGGCCGGTTGGACAATCATAACTGACGACGGGTGTTTGACACGCCATGGCTTCCACAATTACATTTCCAAAACCTTCCCACTTTGAGGTTAGTAAAAATACATCCGAGGCGACAAAATATGGATATGGATTATCAATAAATCCCATCAGAGTCACCTTATCTTTTATATCATGCTTTGTGATTAATGCTTCTAAAATTGGTCGTTCACTGCCTTCACCAATAATATATAAATGAGCTGCTGGATATTTGTCGAGAATCAACAGAAACACCAAAATGCTATCTGTAAAATTCTTTTGGGGTGTCAATCGCCCACAAGCGATGAGCGCTGGGTGTATGAGAGGTACTATCGGCACAGTACTTTGCAACCGTACTTGCACCACATCAATTGGATTCGGAATGACAACTATTTTTGCTGGTTTAAGACTAAGAACTTTAACCACATCTTGCGCCATCGCTTGATTAAGCGCCACCACCTGGTCACAAGCTCGTAAAGCTTGAGCAAAGAGCCACACCGAGAAGCTTTCCATCTTTTTTAAGGTGATGCTAACTGGGTTTTCAAGCCGGCACACCCATTGGACTGATTTGCGCCAGAACAATTGTACAATAAAAAAGCTGATGCTGGCTTGCATGGTCGTAAGCACCACATCAGGACGCTCACGCTTGCATAACCAAAATAGACTAAAAAGCGACTGTCTGGCACGGATAGACTGCAGATCAATTAGTCGCACAGTTGGCGGTACTTGGGTAAGAAGCGGTCCTCTGCCAGAAAACACCACTAAAGTCACCTCAAATTCAACATGGTAGTTATTGTGTAAATGGGTGGCGAGGCTAATAAACACCCGTTCGGCACCCCCGCCGGCAAAACTCGGAATTATAAGAAAAACTTTTTTCATGTATTAATTAAACTGGGTTAAAATTATCAAGGGTGGATAGGTTCGATAAAAGTAGCAAGGATGATATTATGGTGAGCATATGTCTAAAATCATCATTCCCAAGCAAGCCATTACCTACATTATACTGCAAAGAACAGAATACCTGACTAATAATGCAACCTATACTAATCTAGGCAAATTAGCCAAGCGACTGCCAGTGGGCCAGTCGATTCTACTTAAACTTCAAGCATCGATATTTGGCGGCAGTGTCGCCCGAGCCTTCGAGGCAGATATAAAACGTGACTACGATAATATTAATGGCTATTTACCAGCCAATGCTACCAGACTTCTTGATATTGGTTCCGGTATCGGAGGGATAGATATTTTCCTCAGTCGCCACTATGCGCATAAAATTGAAGTTAACTTGCTTGACAAAACCAAAGTGGAGGAAACTATTTACTATGGTTTTGAAGATTCTACCCCCTTCTATAACTCACTTGAAATTGCAAAAGATACATTATTGGCAAGCGGTGTTCCGACGGAACATATTATCTTGCACGATGCCGACATTCCAACTAACTGTTTTGGTCCAAATAAATACGATCTCATTACCTCATTTATTTCTTGGGGATTTCACTACCCGGTCAGTACCTATATTGAACCAGTTAAGAAATCCTTGACTGATAACGGCGTCCTTATTATCGACGTCCGCAAAGAATCTGGCGGACTGGAAGAAATTAAGAAGCACTTCGCTGACGTACAAATTATTTTTGAAGAAGGAAAACTGATGCGACTGCGCGCTTCAGAAGTGTCTGCCTGATTATCTAATTACTCAAGTGATTCTGTAGACAACGAAGTGACCGGTTTCTGAAAAAGAAAATTTTGTAGACTAGAGGCAATTGCTGACGTGTCAACATCGGCGACCAGATGTGCTCCTCCTTCCCCATCAAGCCTGTATGCTAAATATCCTCGCTCCAATAAAAATGCTACAGCGGGCTCTGAATGGTCAGCCCCCTTCTTGCCTGACCACACCTCCATTGCTATTGTCGGCTGATAAGTTTCAAGCAATTGAACCGCGCCCTTAAGAACATTTATTTCCGCCCCTTCAACATCGAGCTTCATGATAGTTGGCACCGGATGATTCGTTATATACGTATCTAGCGTTTGGCTATTAACTCTCGTCTTTGTATAGTGACGTCGCCAGGATTTTGTCACATCGGCCTTGGTCGTACCCGTACCACTTGACCCATTGTCAACTTCCCGGTAGAAATCAAGTGTCCCGTTATTATCTGAAACGGCGCAATTATTCAACACCACTGGCGGTACTACTGCCATATTTCGCGCTACATACGAAAATACTCGCTCGTTTGGTTCAAATAGATGGCAGGAACCAGAAGTAATAATTTCCTTAGACAAATGTGTGTAGAAACCATAATTAGCGCCAATATCGTAAAATACATCGTCGACTTTCAAATGCTTGATTAAATATTTTATTAACGGCAATTCTTTCTTACTTAAACATCCAAAATAATAAAGATTACTGATAGCGATATCATTAAATGGTACAGTAATTTTTTCTCCCCAAAACAAAGTGACGGTCTTTTTAATCGGCAGGTTCAATAATTTACAAATAAAAAAAATAACGTACTTGTAGTGAAGTTGAAATAGACGCCGAAATTTTTTCTCCCAAAAACTACCGGCTACACTAGAGTATGCCAACACCCTACGTTCAGTCGCTAGTATTTTTTCCAAAAGGACGGGGGCAGGGGTGTTCATATATAGTTGGATATGTGGCTCATTATTGCACAATGGTTACCATTTATAAAAGATTGTGCAGCAATAATTAAGCATCAGTAGAGACTGGCGACAATATCTCGACTAGTTTTTGCTCCCATAAATCAGGTGAAAAACGCCGATCAAATAGCTCGATGCTGGCGTCTTGCCATACCTTAGTTTGATTCATGGCTTCGGTCATCGCCGTTAAAGTATCGCTGGATAAAGTTTCATAAAAATGCTCGTCCTGCTGGTATTTGGCAGTAAATTCATCTCGCGGAATTGTTACACAATCAATTGTGGGAACCCCATTTAATAGAGTTTTTTTAAGAAAAGGGTGCGAAAGTAGCCGTCCATTCACATCATTTTTGACCATTTCTGGAGTAGCGTATGAATCTGTGGTAATAATACCCATGCCAAAAGAGAGTGCTTCCAATATCACCACCCCGAGTGTCTCCAAAATTGATGGAAAAACAAAAATATCTGACTCGGGATACAATTTGGTAAATAACACCTCTCGGGGTTGTGGTGGCAAGAAAATAATCCGCTTATCATAAGCATAAGCTGATTTCACTTCCTCGGGCACAGGCGCTACTATAGTTAACTGAGCATTTTCATTAGGCAGGGCGGCAAAAGCCTTAAGTAACTCTGGTCCTCCTTTGCGTCTAAATCCCAAACCCACAAACAGAAATCTGACTATCCCATCTCCTGGCCGTTTATTGTAGAGATAATTTTTATCCATAAACGGTGGTAGAACCTTACTTTTTTCCGCAAATTCTGGTCCAATCAATTCCAAGGTATGATTACGGGCTGTCTCGGACAAGTAGGTAATGTAATTTGCTCGCCGTAATTTTCGTTTAATGGCCAGTAGCCGCCAGTTGAAAAAACGCTGGCTGTAATAACTTAATACAAATGGATTATCTAGTTCTATCACAAACGGCTGGTTGGTCATCTTTGGAAAAGCGCCCCACATATAGAGCAAATCTGCAGTTTCTGCCCCCGGCACCGCTTGATGATTAATGAGTGGAAACAATCTTACAAATTGCTTCAATTTGACCATAATCGAAAACCGAGCAGTTTTATATGAAGCCGAGCGAGCCAGTGATGTCTGCTGTTTTACTGCCGGCAAGATTGGGGTACAAACGCGACTAGCATGTCTAGCTGTGTCCCACATTCGCTCGCGACTGCTAGTCCGCACATTGAAATAAACCGATTTAAAAATTTTTGTCATTATAAATCAGTTATCTTTCTTTAATAATTAATTGCTCCCAAGCATCCACTGTTTTTAATATAGAATAAGTATTTTTTGCAGCGGTTACTGCTTTAATATTTTTGGTCAGTGGCTTATGTAATAGCTTTATAACTTCTTGTGCTAATTGTTGCTCAGCGACTGACAACGAAATCGTCTTAGAATCAAACCAAATAGTATCATTTTCAAGCGGGACTGTTAAAACACCCAAATCAGTTTCGTGTGGAAAAGCTATTGTATTAGTAATGGATAAACCAGGGGCAATAATCTCTCGTGGACCACTGATACAATCGGGTGACACGATTGGTAGTCCAACCGCCAATGCTTCAAGCATGGTATTTGGCATTCCCTCCCATAATGAACTGAACGCAAATACGTCAGCCGCCGCCAGGAATTGATAGACATTTTCATGTTTTCCAATTAGAAAAACTGAATCGGAAAGACCGCAATCACTAATTAGTTGCTCCAGCTTCTCGCGGTATTCACCTTCTCCTAAAATAACTAGTTTGGCTTGCGGGTGAGCCTGCCTTACCTCCACAAAAGCCCGGATCAGATGCCACTGTCCTTTTTGGTGTATTAACCGGCCGATTGATATGCAAATTGGATGACTGGAAAATAGTGGTGCGTATTCCGTTGGTAACGGTATCTGGGCTTTTTCGGAAATCATCTCTATATCAAGTGGATTATAAATGGTTACAATATTTTTTAAATGAAACTGGGTTTTTAATATCTCTTCGACAGCCTTGGTCACACTGACAACTTTTTTCGCAAATGGGTAAAGCAAGCGGGTTGCCAATTTAAATAACCATTCGCGTTTCTCGATGTTATTGCGAACTGAAGCAATCACTGGCAGACTCCACCTAAATAATATTTTAGAGACTAGAAGCTGAAAATTTGCTTCCTCTAAAAACGAAACGGTCAATTCAATCTTGTGCTTTTTAACGTAGCGATAGATCTTCCAAACATGGGCGGGTATCAGTAGCGCTTTATGGAATCGACTTTTTGGTTGATCATGGAAACTGGCCAGGATACCTGAAAATGGATAGGTCTGAGGAGCTTCATAAAACGTCAGCAAATGCACCTCGTGTCCCCGACGAGTCAATTCTGACCCTATGGTAGCAGCAACCTTTTCCGCCCCACCGCCAATTGCCAGAGTGCCGATCACGATTAAAACCCTTTTTTTAGTATTTTGTTTGACTTCATCTTTTGACATTACACTATAGTACCAAATTGGCCCAGAAAATGTTGCGCGTGGTATGGATTGTGGTTTGACGTGGATTGCCACCTGCCGCGCTTCGCTCGCAACTAAAGGCGGGTTCGCAAAGACGGTGGACGGTGACGACGTGGATTGCCGCGCTCCGCTCGCAAAGACGTTGCGTTTTCGTCTTCGCGAGGAGGTAGCCCGCA
>PCVM01000054.1:2765-4622 GCA_002796045.1 Candidatus Roizmanbacteria bacterium CG11_big_fil_rev_8_21_14_0_20_36_8 | reverse complement strand
GAAAATTTGAGTCGCATTATAAATCTCTTTCAAAGGAAGTAAAAGAGCAAATTATCAACGAATTATCATGAGAACTGGCGTAATTAAAACAATACACGACTACATGAGTGAAAATGAAAACTCATTTTTTCTGACGGGTGATCTCGGCTACTGTGCTTTAGAAGAAATTCAAAATGACTTCCCAAAACGATTTTTAAATGTTGGAATCGCTGAACAAAATATGATCGGGATTGCTACAGGGCTCGCACTTAGCGGAAAAAAAGTATTTGTGTATTCAATTATTCCATTCATTACTATGAGGTGTTATGAGCAAATTCGCAATGATATTTGCTATCATAACGCTGATGTGACCATTTTAGGAGTAGGTTCTGGGTTGTCTTATGGCATATTGAGTTCGACACACTTTGCACTTGAGGATATTGCAATATTACGCCCCTTACCAAATATGAGAATTTTTTCACCAGTCGATGAGAAGGAAGCTTGTGAAGGATTGAAAAGCTATTTTGAGACTACTTCGCCTTTATATGTCCGTATTGGAAAAAAAGAAGAACCGATAATAAACAGTTATAGCTATAAATTTAAACAAGATAAGGTTGTAGAGTTGCGGCCAGGATCAGATGTAGTGATGTTTTCGACTGGAACAATTACTGAGGAAGTTCTAAAAGCTGCCGATAAATTAGCAACTCATGGAATTTCAACTCAAATAATAAATATTAATTCGGTAAAACCTCTCGATCGTGATTCAATAATTAAATCAATAAAAAATAAAAAACTTGCCGTGTCAGTCGAGGAACATTATATAATAGGTGGAATTGGAAGCGCAATTGCTGAGATAATTGCTGAAGAGAATCTACCAACTCCGTTAATTAGACTTGGAGTTAAAGATGAATTTATGTCTCAAAGCGGTTCTCAAGAGTATTTGAGGAAATTATGTTTAATAGATGTCCTAAGCATTGTCGAGAAAACAATTTCAGAAATGCCTCAATAATTTTTTCGATGATCGTTTATGATCTTATCAACTATATAGGTAGGTCTTCGTTTTACTTCTTCAAAAATAATCTGAATATACTCACCAACAATACTTATTGCAAGGAGCTGAACCGCTCCAAAAAAGAAGATGCCAAGTAGTATTGGAATAGAAGCATTAATGGGATTTCCTATTATTACAACAATGGCAAGATATATGATTATAAATAGAAAAGAGAGTGCAACAAGAAGAAAACCGAATGTTGACATGATGTCGAGTGGAATAAAAGAAAATCCAAGGAGTCCCCGTTTTGCATCGTGGATGTAATCTAAAACATTGTTTTTGCTTTCGCCAAATGCTCGACCTTTTCGTTCATAAGTAACTTTTTTTACTCTAAATCCTACCCAAGCTCGAAGTCCTCGGAAGAATCGATTCCTTTCTGGAAGATTTCCAATTACGTCATTGACTTTTTTATCAATAAGGCAAAAACTACCAGCGTTTAGTGGCATGTCAATATTCGCCATCCGTTTAAACACTTTGTAAAATAATTTTCGAACATTGTCCATAACGAAAGTATCGTTAATTTTTGGCCTCACTCCAATAATTACTTCGTAACCATTTTCCCATTCCTTGATAAATTCTGGAATTACACTCGGAGGATCTTGTAGATCGCAGTCTACTACAGTTATCATATTCCCAATTGCCTGTTTCATAGCAGCTTGTGAAGAATACTCTGACGTAAAATTTCGAGACATAAAAAGCGCTGTCACTTTTGGGTTTTTTTCAGCAAGCTCTTTGATGATTAAACGTGAATTATCAGCGCTATAGTTATCAACGAAAATAATCTCGTAATCATATTGAGGAATTGTCCCAAGCATTAGCATGAGTTC
>PCVM01000054.1:294-2748 GCA_002796045.1 Candidatus Roizmanbacteria bacterium CG11_big_fil_rev_8_21_14_0_20_36_8 | reverse complement strand
GTATTTTCTTATTCATTTTTGGGTGGAATCCTACTATTAAGCATCACCAACCTCAAATCATCTTCTGTTGCAATAGAATCGTAATAATTTTTTTTGTTTTCCAACCACATCAGTTCGAATCTGTTTGCTTCAACAATACCCTCTTCAATATTTTTATTTTTCTTAGATCCGTCAAAAACAATTTTCCTTGTTTCGTATCTATCAAGTAGTTTTTTAGAAATTAACTCCGAAATAAATGGTATCGCTTCTTTTGCAATTCCTCCACCCATCGTAGTTCGTATACCTTTACTTTTAACTTTTTTGAAGACTTCGGTCACAATTTTTAGAATTTTACTGCAGTTGATATCTGTTCTGGCTATTTCAAGTGAGCCACTCAAGTCAACTCTTCCAACCGCAATCATATTCACCAATTTTCCTAGCTTTTGACTTAAAATGCTATCTGTATTTGTATAAGCTTGATAAGTCTCAATCATCGCGCAAAACTCAATTGATTTCTTCTCATCGCTTGAGAAATGCTTATCGATTGCTTCTAGGTATTTCCTCATTGCATATCCGCTCTCAACCATTGGAGCAACTATTACTGATGCGCCGAGGCTTTTTGCATAAAACATGTCTGTTATTGCTTCTGCTCCACCAATTTTGAGGACTAGTCCAAGGCCAGCGAGAGTTGCAATTTCTTTCAGTCGCATCAATTCATACAATCGACTTCCCTCAGCTTCAAATTCAGCTTTTACCTCTACTACTCCAAAATCATTTTTTAAATATTTGAGATGGTCAACCATCTTTTGTTCTAGGAGATTCATATTTTATTTATAAATTGGTAATAATGTAACTTATTAATTAAGATTTAAAAAACTTTTTAATTCGCTGATATTTGATAGGTATTCTTCAAAACTAAAATCAGTGATTTTAATTAGCGAGTTATTTTTATCTGGTAGTACAAGTGGAAGACTGTCAGACAATCTCTTTTTATCCTTTTTCATATTTTCTAGAATAACTGTCTCTTCAAAATGATCCTTTTCCAATTTTATCACATCAGGCTTGAGGTTGTTTAAAAGTATGTGATCGTTTATATATCTATAAAGCTTTTTTGAAAGCCATCCCCTCTTATATGAAACCTGATTTGCAAACAATATACCAATCATAACTCCGATCCCATGTGGAATTGCAAATTTTGAAGAAGATTCAAGCGCATGTCCGAGCTCATGGCCATAATTTAGCAGATTACGTCGACCCGTATCAAACTCATCGCCCTCCATATATCCAAGTTTAATTTTGATGCTTTTTTTAACAATACCGGTCAAAAATGATTTACTCGGAGTGCTAGTTAACGAAGTCACTGTTGAAGCAATGCTTTCAAGATTGTCAAACGCATTTTTTTCCATGAGTAAGAATTTAACAATCTCCCCAACCCCGCTGTAATAATCCTTTTTTTCAAGCGTATCAACAAAGCCCACATTTAGATAAATGTCTGTAGGTGGATAAAATGTTCCAAGAACATTTTTGAATGAGTGATAGTTTAGAGAAGTTTTTAGACCTATCGCGCTATCTGCCATGGCAAGAAGTGTTGTTGGTACAAAAATCCAGTTGACACCTCTATAAAGAGTTGATGCAGCAAAACCAACGACATCCTGATTGACTCCACCACCAAAAGAAATAAGAGTAAGGTTTTTTTTGGCTGAAAGGTTTAACAGTTTGTCATAAATTGCCGTTACAGATTCAAGGGTTTTTCTATCTTCGTCAAGCTCAAGAACTATGAGTTTTTCTTTTGAAAATTTATCAAATATTGTTTTTTTATAGTGTTTATAAACAATATTTCCAACAATAACCATTGAATTTTCCAAATTAAATAATTTTTCAAGAAATAAAAAATCATTTTCAAAATGGACTTCGAATGGTTTAACTTTTGAATTAATTTTTAAGATATCCATACAATTAATTTATTGACAGGTAAATCCCCCATCAATAAGGATGTCGGCGCCAGTAATATAAGTATTATTTTCAGATATTAAAAAAGACACAAGTTTTGCTATCTCGCAAGGCTCGGCAAATCTTCCCAGCGGGACTTCTTTTGCAAGCGCTGTGTTTTTTTCAAGTGAATTTCGAAGTGTGAGCTCAGTGTTTACAAAGCCTGGGGACACTGAATTTACGAGAATATTGTAAGGGCCTAATTCCAAGGCGAGTGCTTTTGTGACGCCGTTCAATCCATGTTTTGTAGCGCTATAGAGGACTTGTTTACTTCTTGCAACCGTTCCAAACATTGACGAAATATTTATTATTCTCCCCCATTTATTCTTTTTCATATTTTTGACTAAACCACGGATTAAAAGAATAGGAGCGACTAGATTGGTTTTGATTGTAGAGTCGATATTATCATCCGCCAAAATATCAATAAATTCAGGGGTATTGATACCAGCATTGTTTATTAAAATGTCGATTTTCAATTCATTATTG
>PCVM01000054.1:0-265 GCA_002796045.1 Candidatus Roizmanbacteria bacterium CG11_big_fil_rev_8_21_14_0_20_36_8 | reverse complement strand
ACGCGTTGGTGCAATAATCGTATAATTTTGGGAACTCAAATCTTCAATAATCGCCTTCCCTATTCCACGAGATCCGCCAGTTATGAAAACTACTTTCTTTTGCATCTTTTGCATTTGGTTCATGAATTAACGATTATATTATTAATATATGGATCATTCAATATTCTTTTTTTATCGATCATAGCCATATTATTTTTGTACCACGAATATAATATTTTTATCGCTTGCGTATGCGATGTGAATTTCAAACCTGGAATTTCTTTTT
>PCVM01000009.1:11959-12103 GCA_002796045.1 Candidatus Roizmanbacteria bacterium CG11_big_fil_rev_8_21_14_0_20_36_8 | reverse complement strand
TCAATTGTAGTTGGTTTTTCAACAACTGCAGTAATGTCAACAAACGAGCCTGTTGGAACGGGTACTCTCAATGCAATTCCATCCATTTTTCCTTTTAAGTCAGGAATAACTTTTCCAACCGCTTTTGCAGCACCAGTTGTCGAC
>PCVM01000009.1:11411-11901 GCA_002796045.1 Candidatus Roizmanbacteria bacterium CG11_big_fil_rev_8_21_14_0_20_36_8 | reverse complement strand
GTAGTGAGGTATCCTCTAACGATTTTGAAATTGTCATTTAGTACTTTAAAAATTGGGGCCGCACAGTTTGTCGTGCATGATGCATTTGAGATTACGTCTTGGCTTTTATCAAGTTCATTGACACCTAAGACAATGTGAAAGGTTTCATCATCTTTGGCTGGCGCTGATAAAATAACTTTTTTCACACCGTCGCGAAGATGATTTTTTAGTTGTGCCTTTTTAGTAAAAGCTCCTGTGGCATCGACTACCACGTCAACTTTTGAGTCGCTCCAAGGAATCTGAGATGGGTCATCTGACAGGCTAGTTTTAATAAATTTTCCATCAATCTCAATTCCATCTTTTGTGGCTTTTACAGTTTTGCCAAAAGTTCGATAAACAGAGTCGTACTTCATAAGGTATGCTAATGTTTCATTTGGAGTTTTACGGGTATTTATATGAACGATTTCAAAGGCCGGATTATCAGATGAAATACGAGTAAAAGCTCTTCCAA
>PCVM01000009.1:3208-11365 GCA_002796045.1 Candidatus Roizmanbacteria bacterium CG11_big_fil_rev_8_21_14_0_20_36_8 | reverse complement strand
TAATTTAATTTATTAACCTTGATAAATCTTCATTGCTTCTTTGACACTTTTATTCTCGACAGTAACTGCAAATATTGAATTTGCAAATCTTACAGCCTCGCCAAGTGGTTTTTGATGAATATTTCGGCCTGTTGCATTGCCGATAGTTCCGCCGGTATGTATCTGATCATACAATCCTTGCAAAAATGTTTCTGCAGTTGCAGATGAACCACCTGCACACACGACTCCGCTTCTTCCCGCAGCTTGCGTTGCTTCCTGAAGAAGTGAAGCATCACTTTTACCATCTTGACTGGGAGGATTGACTTTAATAAAATCACTTCCCAGAACGGCTGCGGTAGCGGCAGCTCCGGCTATGAGATGTGCATCTTTTTCATTAGGAACTGCTTTTCCGCGTGGATAGCACCAGACGACCGAAAGCAAACCATGCCGATGTGCTTCATATATCAATCGGGCAGCTTCAGAGAGCATCTGTGGTTCGAAATCACTTCCCAAATAGAGAGTATATCCGATTCCAAGAATATTCAGTCCGGCATTTTTTTTCAGCTCCATAACCTGTGAAACTCCGTACCATGCAGCGCTTAATGGATCTCGTTGGTCTTTGCCAATAAGATGGCTTTTAGAATTCATTTTTACCAAATACGGTATATCTTTGTAATCTGCTCCATATCGTGCAATCAGTCCAAGTTGCGATGCAAACACACCAATCTTTGCTTGGCTTGCAATCTTGAATAGATGTTCAGGATCATTATCTTCTGCAGGAATTCCTTTTCCATAAAAATCATCATTCAAGTGCTCGATTTTTTGATCTCCGGCAAAAAGCATTAATCTTCCTACATCGTGTGTAATGGCCTTATAATTTTCTTCGTATGTTTGTTTTGAAGCTTCAGGAACATCAAGAGGTGTATGGATTTTCATAAATAAAAACAATTAATAATTATTTTTCATCCTCGCTTACACTATCATACACTGTTGTATTAGATTGTCAATATGTCGGAAGATGGAGTATTATTAATATATGGAAACCTGCATTTTTTGTAAAATAGTAAGCGGCAATCTTTCTTGTAACCGTATTTACGAGGATGAGAAATACTTATCATTTTTAGATATCTTTCCACGAGTAGCAGGCCACGCATTGGTAATTCCAAAAAAACATTACCGATGGGTCTATGATGTACCTGACTTTGAAGAATATTGGGGTGTCGCTAAAAAGGTTGCAAATAAAATTCAGAAATCGCTTGACTCTGAGTATATTTCATTTTTAACTATAGGAAATGAGGTTCTGCATGCGCACATTCATATTTTACCGCAGTCATCGGCAAAATTAAAAGGTATTAGATTTGAAGAAGTGGTAATTTTTAAAGATTTTGAAATGAAAGAAATTCTAAATAAAATTAACGAAAAAAATGAAACTAAAAAATAAAGTATATGAAATTGTTTCGAAAATCCCATTCGGGCATGTCACTACGTATGGCGATATTGGTCGAAAAATCGGTTCAAAAGGATATCGAGCGATCGGTCAAATACTTCACACAAATCCAACCTGGCCCAAAGTTCCATGTCACAGAGTTGTGATGAAGGATGGTTCTGTAGCTTCAAATTATGGAGGCGGAGGGCCAAATATTCATAAAAAGAGGCTAACGGATGAAGGAGTACAATTTAATGGTAACAAAGTAAATCTAGAGAAGCACAAAATCGTTGTTAGCTAATATAACATTTATTATGATTAAAATATATTATCGAAATCTTAGGGATAAAAAAATTCAACAAATTGATGATTTTCGAGTCGGAGCGTGGGTGCATGTTGAAGATCCTACAGAAGAGGAGCTCCAGATTGTAAAAGAAAAGTTTAATCTTGATGAGGGTTTGCTCAGAGACGCAACTGATCAATATGAGGTGCCACGTATGGAGGTGGAAGATGAGGTAAGTTATATTTTTAGTCGCTATCCTTATAGCAAAAATAATCGTGTTTCGACTTCTCCAATATTATTTATTCTGGCTGATAAAAGTCTTATCTCAATTTCCAAAGATCCTTTTCCATTACTGGAAGGTTTTTTAAAACGAGAGTTGGTTTATACAACTCAAAAAACAAAACTATTCATTCAGCTTTTTGCCTTGATGAATAACTCATTTAATACTTACCTTCATTCAATCAGTCGTGAAACTAGAAGTAGCACATATGAACTAGAAAAGATCAGTAATAAAGATATTGCACAATCTGTCAACTATGAACAAATAATTAGTGATTTTCACCTTGCCCTCGTTAGAACAAATGTAGTATTGAAAAATTTACTTTCTCACAAATTAATCAGGTTATTTGAGGAGGATCGAGATTTAATTGAGGACTTATTTCTAAACAATGATCAGCTTATCCAACTTTCAAAAGAAAATTTGCGCTCAATTGTGAATATCCGCGACGCGTATTCGACAATAATGACTCACAACACAAATCGTGTTATTCGTTTTTTTACTTCAGTCACTGTCATTTTGACAATTCCAACGATTATTGCAAGTGTGTATGGCATGAATGTCGACTTGCCTTTTGCTGGGTCGCCATTTGCGTTCCTTGGAGTAACAATTGCAATTGTGATAGTTTCTCTCGGACTTATCGTAATGTTTCTAATGAATGATTGGCTGTAAAAATGAAGTACTTAATATTGGCTGGAATAATATTCTTTACAGTATTTATCCATCATTTTCCGACATATTACGCCCTCTTAAAAACTCCTTCAAACACTTCATTTTCTGGTCAAGCCGCCTGGTTTGATCCATGGGACACAAATGTTTATGTGTCTGCGATTAAAGAGGGGCAGAATGGAAATTTATTATACTCAAATCAATTCACGACAATAAAACATAAACCGTTATTTGTATACACTTTTTACACATTAACAGGATTGCTTTTCAATAATGTTGACCCATATTCACTTTTTCAAATTGAGAGCCTGATATTTTCTGCATTATTGGTGGTTGGAACATTTTTATTATCTGGATCATTTATAAAATCAATAAAAGTTAGGCAGTATGCAACTATTCTAATAGTGTTAGGAGGCGGGATTGGTTGGATGATTTACCCATATTTATCTTTACCTGACATGACAATTCCTGCTTTTATATTTCATGAAGGATTTCATCGTCCACATATCGCATTCGACTTATTATTTTATATTTCTTCTTTAATAGTTTTTTACAAAGCTATTTCTTTAAATAAAAATTTTTTTTACATCGCGTCATGCTTATTAATAACACCTTCATTAATTATTCATCCTTTTATGATTGTAATTTATGGATTAATTATCTTAAGTTATGCTTTGTTCATTTATAAAAAATATAGCACTTCAAGTGGTTTGATATATTCGGTTTTTATCCTTGTTTTTCTATTTTTTTTCGAGTTATTATTAGTCAAGCATTTACTCTCAAGTACTGGGTTTGGGAGCTTGATGTCAGAGCAAATTGTGTCTCCTAACATTATATTTATAATATTAGGATTTGGATTAATCGGGGCTTTTGCATCATTGAGCATCAGGTATTTTTATAAAAAAGACGAAATTACCTTTCTGATTATTTGGGTAGTTTCATCTCTATTGGCCGCCATGATTCCTGTCGGCTTTAGGGTATTCTTTTTAAGAGGAATATTTCTTCCAGTAACAATTCTTTCAATTTATGGACTTGGATATGCTGCAAAACGTCTTAAATTGCATTTAAAAATTCCAATAATTGCCATTTACATTATTGTTTTGTTCATCAGTCTAGGATCAACATTTCGAATATTTTATATACGAACATCTGAAGCTGGTAAAACAAATCAATGGTTTTATGTTCCAGACGAGACACTTCAAGCTATAAATTATTTTTCAACATCCAGAAAAAATGTATTATCGGCGATGTATTTTGGGAATTTATTACCAGTTTTTACGGACTCCAAATCATTTTATGGCCATCCTCAGGTTACTTCAAATGCAGATGAAAAGTTATTCTTCTTACACCTTTTTTATGCGAACAAGCTACAAAACAGCGAGATTAAACAATATTTAACTAAAAATAATATTGAGTATATAGTTTACGGACCTGAAGAAGTTGAAATTTCAAAGCTTTACGATAATATTGATGGAATAAAATATCCTGAATTAAAATCTGTGTATAAAAATAAAACTGTTGAGATTTACAAAGTTCAGTAAGCTTTTAGATTTTTATATATAGCATGAGTTTTGTCTTCGTATACTTTTTCCCAGTCATACTCTTCGGCTTCTGTATCAAGTAATAGATCTAAAAAAGTGCCCTGTGCCAAAAGTAAATAATCCGTTTTGTATTTTCGTAAAGTTTCATTCCAACCAGGCCGAGTCTGTAATATATGGAGATAAACATTGTACGGACTTTCTCCATTTTCATCGCGCCATGCTGGCATTCTCCCATCTGAAAAAACTTTTATATCTGGTCTTTGCCAGATCAAAAAACCTCCCCATTCATACGCCGCATAAACATTACCTGAAATTTGAGGATAGACTTTTAGCGCGGCACATGGATAACGTGCCGCGCCTTCTGTACAGTACGTACTCCAGTCGTTATAAAATTTACTTGTTAAGTTGATATGGATTATTGCAACTGAAATAAATATTGCCGAAATCACTGGAAATATTAGAAATAAATAATTTTTATCAGTCCTTGATTTTGGAAGTAAAATTAGTATTTGAATTGCTGCAATAGTGTAAAAAATTGGGAGATTTCGCCTTGCCATGATGGCAAGAATGCCAAAAAATATCAGATTTAGAAATTGAAATAAAGTAAATTTTCTTTTTATTGTTTGAGTGATTGGCAATATTATTGAGATAATGATTATTAAGATAATATGTGTTATTGGTGGGCCTACCCATTCTGCAATCATTGTGTTTAAAGGTGACGAAAGATGGTTGAATATTTCTCTGTAAACTTTCCAGCCAAATGGATTGATAAATGTTGCAATTATTGAAGTTGCTCCAATTGCAACAGTAACTACCCATTCTTTCTTGTATTTATTATCGATTATTACTCTAATTGATTGGTCTAAAAAATAGAACGAATACAGAATAATTCCTGTAAAAAAACCGATGTGAGAATTTACCCAGATAAGCATGAGAACTGAATATGTCCTAATTTTTCTCCTGGACAAAATATATAAACCAAAAACATAAAATCCATAAGTTACGATTTGAGATCTCCACCCGAGATCAAGTGTCCCATTTGATAAAAAAATAATAATTGCAAAAGCAACTGCAGCAATTAAGATGTGTTGTTTTGATAGGTGATAGAATAAATAGAAGACAGCTGTCATCAGCGACGCATACAAGATGCTCACCCCGATAAATCCAATACTATTAAAAGTCAAAGCTGTTATCGTGTCAAAGACAAAACTAGGATTGAAAGCTTGGTAATTTGGTAAAAAATATGAAAACGTATTGGTCAAGCATGGTTTACCGCTCAGAAGATTTGATCCGCACTGATAATGCCAGCCAAAATCCGGATCTTTTACAGGTACGAAGTTGAGAAAAAAAATCGAAGAATATACCAAAAAGTTAAAAAATCTACCCATACTTAAAGAATAGTATATATCAACTAATATAGCTGATCACTTCACCGGATCGTAACCTCCCTTATTCCAAGGATGGCATCTGGTAATTCTCATTAATCCCAAGTGCAAACCTTTTATTACTCCGTACTTTTGAACAGCTTGGAAAGTATATCTAGAGCAAGTTGGCTCAAATCGACAAACGTTCCCAGCTCCAAAAATATTAAGATTACGATTAACCAAACTAGATGTGCGTTGGTAGAATTGAATGAGTATCAGCACAACTTTTTTCATAGACTATTATTGTAGAATAAGACTATGAAAATTACTATCATCACCCTCTTCCCAAAAATGTTTGCTGGTTTTCTTGAAGAAAGCATCGTCAAACGAGCGAAAGAAACAGGCAAGGTAGATATCAAAGTCGTGGATTTAAGAATTTTCGCAAAAAATGAATACGGATCAGTTGACGAGCGGCCATATGGTGGGGGAGCTGGGATGGTGCTGCGAGCAGATATTATTGAAAAAGCAATATTATCGGTCAAAAATAAGATCCCGAAACAAGTTCAAAAAAACAAGATAAAAGTTGTATTAACAAGCGCAAAAGGAAAGTCATATAATCAGGCAAAAGCTAAAGAATTTTCTAAACTTGGTCATATTATCATTGTTGCCGGTCATTACGAAGGTGTTGATGAGCGTATAATGAAATATATGGATGAGGAGATTTCTGTTGGAGATTTTATACTTACAGGTGGAGAACTACCTTCAGCTCTAATTATTGATTCGGTAGTGCGACTTATTCCTGGAGTCTTGAAAAAAGAAGAAGCGACAGTCGAAGAAAGTTTTTTTGAGGTAAGGATTGAAGATTTGATAAAAGCATGTGGCGAAGATAAACAATTAGGATTATTGATCAAAAATGGCTTAACAAAAGTTAAATTGCTTGAGTACCCTCATTACACAAGGCCTGAAGTACTTGAAGGAGAAGCCGTTCCATCTGTGTTACTTTCTGGTAATCACGAAAAAATTAGAGAATGGAGATTGCAGGAAGCATACAAAGAAACGAAAAATAAACGTCCAGATTTACTTGCAATAAAAGTCAAGTAATGATATAAAAATACCATCAATGATAACTCTTAATAATATTTCAAAACAATTTGGAGAAACAAATGCACTTGTGAATATCACGTTTTTTGCCAAACGTGGTGAAATTATCGGATTTTTAGGCCCGAATGGTGCTGGAAAAACGACAACGATGCGAGTAATTCTTGGTCTTATCAAACCAACAGCTGGAGTCGTTAAGATCGATGCCGATGATCCAATTTCAGAAAGGCTTGTTACATTGCCAAAAATTGGATATCTCCCTGAAAATAATCCGTTGTATCCAGAAATGAAAGTAATTGAGTACTTGACCTTTGTCTCAGGTATGAAAAACGAGAAAAGTTTAGACAATCTTGAAAAGATAATGTTCCAAGTTGATATTTTGGATAAAAAACATTCAAATATTGATCAACTGTCTCGAGGTTATAAGCAAAGGGTTGGACTTGCCGCAGCGCTTATCGGCGATCCTTATATTTTGATTCTTGATGAGCCGACATCTGGTCTTGATCCGATAGAACAGGATAAAATTAAAAAACTAATTAAATCAATTTCAAAAGAAAAAACTGTAATTTTTTCAACTCATATTCTTTCTGAAGTGGAAGATATTGCAAGTAGGTTGATAATTGTTGATAAAGGCTCAATTATTTACGACGGCAATAAGCCAAAACAAAAAGGTGGAGTAGAAAAACTGTTTAAAAAATTGATTAATAAAAGTACGAAATAATAATTGATTATCTAATAATATCTTATGAAAGCATTGTTTAAAAAAGAGCTCTTATTTTACTTCAATAGTCCACTGGGCTACATTTCCATTGTTCTTTTTGGAGTTTTTGCAAACTTTATGTTTGTAAAAGATATTTTTGTTTACGGATCTGCATCCCTAAGACCATTTTTTGAAATTGTTCCGTGGCTTTTTATGATTTTTATTCCAGCTCTCACAATGCGCTTGATTGCAGAGGAAAAACGAACAAATACTATTGAGGTTTTAATGAGTATGCCAATTTCAGAAATGCAGATTGTAATCTCAAAATGGCTATCTACAGTGTTAATGGTGGGAGTCGGACTTATTCTTACCATGGGTCTTCCGATTTCAATGTATCTTTTGACAAAGCAAGTTGGCGTAAGACTATATCTTCCAGAAGTATTTGTAGGATATTTTGGATTGATTTTACTTGCGTCAGCGTACATTTCAATTTCATTATTTTTTTCAAGTATCACAAAAAATCAGATAGTAGCATTTTTAACTTCTGCACTAGTTATATTTTTTTTAATGATCTTTTCAACAGATTTTGCCGCTAGTATATTGCCAAAGCTTCTTCAAAATTACCTAAATTATCTTAGCCCAACAACACAGCTTGACTCTCTCATAAAAGGAGTCCTTGATCTGAGATCCATTTTTTACTTTGTCAGTGTAGATGCATTATTTATATTTTTGACTGTTATTGGTCTTGAAAATCGTCAATAAAATTTAAAAAAATGAAAAAACAAATTAAAAAACATTTTAATAAAATTGTGTCAACACT
>PCVM01000009.1:0-2676 GCA_002796045.1 Candidatus Roizmanbacteria bacterium CG11_big_fil_rev_8_21_14_0_20_36_8 | reverse complement strand
ACATCCCTGTTGTATAGAATGACAAATGACAAAATTCCTCAGATCTCAGTCGTTGGTATTCCAGATTTATACATTCCGCAACAAGATCAGTTGGGCGCTTTAAAACAATTTTCAAATAATTTATTTTCGATAGATACACTGACAATTCCAGACAATTCTGACAAAAGTGATGGAGTCGAAGTGCTTCCGGATGCTGATTTTGCGATTCCAGCTGAAACTGACACATTATTGGTCATTGATACTGCAGAGCAGGATTTTACAGATCAGGCTTTGACTGAAATTGATAGATATCTTCAGACTGGAAATGCAGTATTTTTCATAAATAGTCCCTCAATTTCTGACAACCTTCAAACAGGGCCTACTGAGGACGGTCTAATTTCTCTACTTCAGAAATATGGACTTTCAGTACAAAATAATATTATTCTTTCTTCAAATGCTGAGTTTGTGAATATGGGAAGTAATGGTTTTTCGATTTTTGTACCGTACCCAATGTGGCTTTGGAGTAGTGATTTTAACTCAGACGCAGCATATTTTGCTGGAATTGGAAGATTGACCTTTCCTTGGGCGTCGTCAATTGACGTAAAAAATATTAAAGGGAGAGATATTAAAGAAATTATCAGAACAGGAAAAGAGTCATGGAGTCAAACTGGAACTTTTTCTCTAAATCCTCAACAAATCGCAGAACCAGGTTCGGATATGTTAAAAACCTTTACGATCGCAGCTGAGTCATCTTCAAAAACAAACAAGATTATGGCGATTGGATCATCAAGGTTCATTCTTAGTAGTTACCTCTCTCAACAATCACAAAATCTTGACTTTATTTTTAATGTTTTGAGTGATTATGCATCTGACGGTGCCCTTAGCGGAATAACGAGTCGAGCTGTAAATATTTATCCACTGCCAGAACTCCCTGCGCAGGTACAAGACACCTATAAATACTCAAATATATTACTTTTGCCTGCAATTTTTGCAGTTTTTGGAACTTGGAGATTGTGGAAAAGAAATAAACAGGACTAATGTATAATATCTTTCATGATAAGAACTAGGATTGCGCCATCTCCAACTGGTACGGATATACATATTGGAAATCTCTACACAGCGTATTTGAACTGGACTTTAGCTAAAAAACATGGAGGAAAATTTATTGTTCGAATTGAAGATACCGATAGAACTAGGCGTATTGAAGGATCAGAAGAAAAAATTTTATCAACTTTGAATGCATTTGGATTGACGCCTGACGAGAGTGTTGAAGTGGGTGGAAAATTTGGTCCATATAGACAATCTGAAAGACTTGATATTTACAAAAAATATTCAAAAATATTGCTTGACAATGGTAGTGCTTATCTTTGCACATGCTCGCGCACGCGACTTGAAACTGTCCGTGAGGATATGAAGGTTAATAAGCAAATTCCAAAATATGATAAATATTGCTTGTCTCGACAAGAAGCGATAAAGAAAGAAATTGAAAATGGAAAAGAGCATGTGGTAAGACTGAATGTTCCCGAAGACGAGGATGTGATTTTTCAAGATATTATTCGAGGAGAAGTGAAAATTAATACTGGAAATTTAGATGATCAGGTTTTGATGAAATCTGACGGTTATCCGACATACCATCTGGCGGTCGTTATTGATGATTATCTCATGAAAATATCTCATGTTATACGCGCTGAGGAATGGATTTCCAGCACGCCAAAACATATTTTGATCTATAAAGCATTTGGTTGGGAGTTGCCAAAATTTGCGCATGTTCCAATTTTAAGAAATCCTGATAAATCAAAGCTTTCAAAACGCAAAAATCCAGTTTGGGCATCTTGGTATTTGGAGCAAGGATTTTTGCCAAGTGCTGTTTTAAATTACTTAGCACTTATGGGTTGGTCACACCCTGAGGGAAAGGAAATTTTTGATGCTGATGAATTTGCTGAAGTATTTACTTTGGAACGTATTCAGCCGGTTGGACCTGTTTTTGATGTAAAAAAACTTGAGTGGATGAATGGACAGTATATTATGAAGCTTGAAATTTCTAATTTAAAATTCCTAATTTCTAATTTCTATAAAGATAAAAATCTTGACCCAAATATTCTTGAAAAATCGATTCCACTAGTTCGTGAGAGATTGAAGAAGTTGAATGAATATTTAGATATCGCTGGATTTTTATTTGAAAAGCCATCATCATATGAAAAGGATTTTTCAGGTGAAAAAGAGTTGTTAAAAAAGGTCGCCGATAAATTGGAAAGTTTGGAAAGTTGGAAGGCTGATGAAATTGGAAATTTGATGCAGGATTTTGCAACTTCAGAAAACATCCCATTTGGAAAATTTTTCATGATGCTTCGCGTCGTTCTTTCAGGTAAAAAAATCACACCACCACTTAATGATTCTATGGAAATTTTAGGAAAAGAGGAATGTATTGCCAGAATCAAAAACGTTATTTGATAATTGATCAATCTGATGTCAATTGTCATTATTAAAAACTTTCTAACAAAGAATGAAAAGAAAAAGGTTATGGATTTGGATTGGTTACAAACTAATTATAAATATTTATAAAATAGAAAAGAAAAACTTTCGTTTGTATGTTGGTAGCTCAAATCCCATAGTTTGGAAAATCATAAAAGGACTAGATTTTAAGGAGATTAAATCAAAAGTAATTCCATTTAGCGTTTTATTGATTTATCTTAAAAT
>PCVM01000001.1:11973-15473 GCA_002796045.1 Candidatus Roizmanbacteria bacterium CG11_big_fil_rev_8_21_14_0_20_36_8 | reverse complement strand
ACGGTTACGAGTTCAGTTGATGGCACAGCTGTCGCCAATCCAACCGCTGCCGCTGGCACTGGGGGCACGGGCGGAACCGGCGGAACACTTCCCGAAAGTGGAGCTATTGAAGAAATGATTACTTATTCAATGATAGGCGGAGCATTATTATTGTTTGGTTTTGCTATCCGGATGATGTTGCGCGTTTCTTGAGACATGGTATCATTTGGTATGAAAGGGAAAATATTATTTCTTTTGTTAACTCTTTTTGTGGCGCTTCCTGTGATCATATTTGTGATCATGGCTGTACAGGGTATGATAATTGAGGCGAGCGACGCAAAGCCCGAAGACATAGTCGCAACAAACATCACATCGACATCAGCTGACATCAAATGGACCACGGGCAAAAAGACGCAAGGCGTGATCGAGTACGGAACTTCTGCAAATTTAATAAACAGGTATGCTCCTGAAACTGAGGACAAAAGCGAGCATGTTGTAGCTTTAACTCTTCTTCAACCCGCAACAACTTACTACTTTCAGCTAAACATTGGTAAGACAATTTTCGATAATGAAGGGACGCCATGGACTTTTACAACCAAAACAAAAGACGGAACTGAAGCCGCATCAGCTGTAAAAGGCATTATGACAAGGATATTATCAAAAGACGAAGAAGCAACAAAAACTGCTGAAATCCTTGGAACTGGTAATTGTACTGGCAAAACATGTGCAGAGATTAAATCAATGCTTGGAAAAGGGTGTGGAGTAGTCGATTATCTCAAATGCACCACTTCAGACTCAATAACTAATACTAGCATTACTTCTTCAAGTTTTACAATAACCCCAAACCCCTCAACTATTTATATGTTGTCAAATATCTGCCAAATAGAGTACCTTCAGATGGGCGACAGTTGTATGAAGTGGAGTTGGGATAGCATTGCTACAAAGCCTCAAAATTGTAGAGATGCGTTTGATAGGTACATTTTTCAGTGTAGGAGTAAAAGTTTTACATCGACAAATACTGAAGATGTACCTACTTGGTATTATAATGAAGCGCTTATTGATATCGCATCAAATTCTGCTACATTAAAGGTTACCCCAAAGGATGGCTCTATTGTTTACTGTCAAGTTAGGGCTGAGGACAAAGTCGGTGGTACTGGTCACGCTACAGACTGGTTACGAGTTGCGCAAACCTGCAATTGATTATGCTCACTCAATAGATATTGGGCTTACGGAATGAGAATGTTATTGAGGAAATCGAGGATTGGAGAGATGATGCTGTGAAGCATTGAAGATCCTCCAAAAGGAATGATGAGCATCATCAAAAATAGCAATCCATATCTTTCAAGCTTATACCATTCTGAAGCCTGTTCATCAGTTAGAATTCCACCAACGATTTTAAATCCATCTAGTGGGTGAATTGGCACAAGATTAAAAACTCCAAGAAGGACATTCATCATGATAAGGGGTGGCAGAATTATAAAGCCTATAGTCGAAATAACTGGAATAGCAAAAAATGTGAACAACCATAGAAGACCAGAACATAACAAAGCTAAGATGAAGTTTGATGCAGGACCGGCAATAGAGATAAGTGCCGCATCACGCCTAGGGTTTTTTAGGTTGTATGGATCAAACTGTACTGGTTTTCCCCAGCCAAAACCGACAAAAAGCAGGAAAATAGACCCATAGAGATCGAGATGGGCACGCGGATCAAGAGTGACTCTGCCCTGAAGTTCGGGTGTTGGATCACCTAAAATATCAGCAACTTTTGCATGTGCAAACTCATGTATAGATATCGCTGTCACGATCGAAAAAGCTAGAAGGATGAAAAGGATAGGATTTGAAAATAGTGTTGATATCATTGGAATTTGTTAAAATGTTAATTGCTCTATTATCTTCTAATTTATTGCATTACTGAAGCTCTTATGATATTATAAAGTTTCGTTAATTACAATTAATCAATAAAACATGAAATGTTATAACTGTGACAAAGGAATAATGTTTGGTCGATCTCACACTCATCATCGTGGTGTTGCCGGAGGCCGTTGGAAAAAAAGAGCACCTAAAACTCAGAAATTATTTTATCCAAATCTTCAGCCTGTCATGATCCTAGAAAATGGCAAGGATGTTAGAGTAAGGCTCTGCACCAAATGCATAAAAAGAATCAAAAAAGATACGACTGATGGCGTAAAACCTTTCTTGATGCTGAAGCACGTGCCAAATATCACACCTAAAACTGTTGAAAAAATAGAAGTAGAAGAAAAAGATAAAAAACTAACTAAAAAGGTGAAGAAGCCAACTAAGAAATCTTAAGTTTAAAAAGTTCTCCATCTTCTTCTTCGAAAAGATCAGATTTTTGCTCCATGGCGCGATGTGTAAAAAGAACACCATTCAAGTGATCGATCTCATGTTGGATAATTACAGCTTTAAAATCTGAAAACCATTCTTCATGTTTTTGACCATCTTCCGACTGGTAAACTACCTGGATCTTTGCGGCGCGTCTGATAGGGGACCAGACGTTGTCGATTGAGAGGCATCCCTCCAAAGTGGCAGATTTCATTTTGATTTTTTTACTAGATTCTTTTTCAATTTTGATAATTTTAGGATTGATAAATGTTTTAATTTTTGCACGTTTGGTTGGTCTCATAACAAACAATTGAAGTGAAACTCCGATCTGAGGGGCTGCGAGGCCTACCCCCTCTGGATCATGCGCGGCCCATAATGTGTCATGCATATTTTTAATCAGTTTCTTGATTTTTGTATCAATTTTCTTCACTGGTTTTGCGGTATTGAAGAGAACTGAATTTGGCGCTTTAACGACAGAAACAATCATTTTCGTATTATATAATTTTCAAATACAAATTACGAATATTCAATTATTAGATTTGCGGGGAATGGTTTTAAAATAAATTGGTATCCAACGAATAGCTGAAAAGAATGCCCACACAAAGCCTTGCCATGAGTCCATAAATCCCTTGTGGCGAATATATATTTTTAAAAATGTAACGATTGGTTTCCCGATAAGGTAACAGGATGCACAAAGTTTCTCACCTTTTTTGACGAGCTGTTTTGCGTCAAAGGTATTATATCTGTGCCATCTTTTAATATAACGGTTAAATGTTGGATCAGCCATGTGCTCGATTGCATTTTTGGTCCATTCTGTTTTTCCATCAATGATTACATTTTCATGAACATTTTTGAGTGCAAAATGCGCACCTTTTCGTTTATATAAACGCAAGACTCCATCTGGGTAGACGCCGCCTTTCATCAAGTATCTTCCCAAGAACCAGTTTTTACGAGCAATCCAGAAGCCAGTCGTAGGCGGGGAATGTTCAATGGGTAATGACGAATTATCAATTCCTTTCTCATTCGTAATTCCTAATTCGTAATTCTTAATTATTTGCGCTATTTCAATTTTTAATTCTTTTGAAAGTCGTTCGTCGGCGTCAAGTTGCAGTATCCATTCGCCGTGTGCATTATCTATCGCACGTTGCTTGTTGATCAAAAAATTTGAAGGATTATCT
>PCVM01000001.1:10461-11952 GCA_002796045.1 Candidatus Roizmanbacteria bacterium CG11_big_fil_rev_8_21_14_0_20_36_8 | reverse complement strand
TTTGTCAGTCGATCCACCATCTACAATCAACACTTCATCGGCTAGGTCGTAGCCTGAATCAAGAGGAATTCGAATATTCTCTTCTTCATTAAAGGTGGGAATTGTGAGAGTGAGAGTGGGGGATTTGTTTTGCATGTATTTATTATACAGAAAAAGAGATCATGAGCCGATTTTAAACTCTACAACGTCTCCATCTTGTATTTCATAATCCTTGCCAACAATGTGGACTTTCCCTTGTTCTCGAGCCTTGATCCAGCCGCCAATATTTATAAAATCCTCAAACTTTGTGATATCTGCTTTAATAAATTTCTTTTCAAAATCTGTGTGGATTGTGCCAGCGGCCTGAGGCGCGAGCGTGCCTTTTTTTATAGTCCACGCTCGCGCCTCAATTTCACCAGCCGTGAGAAAAGAGATGAGCCCGAGTGTTTCGTAGGCAGTTTTTATTAGTCGATTTAAGCCTGTTTCTTTTAAACCAAATTGATCAAGATATTCTTTTTGATCATCTTCGTCAAGGGCCAGGACTTCATTTTCGAGTTTGGCGTTGAGGAAAATTGTTGTTGGTTGTCCGTTATCGGTTGTTTGGATTTTATTCATAATTTCTTTAATAACATTATTAAGAGAATCATGATCTGCAAGTTGCTCTTCTGAAACATTAAATAAATATATAACTGGTTTCATTGTCAGGAGGTGGAGATCAAGTGCGGCTTCTGCCTCGTCATCTGTCAGCCTTAGAGATCTTGCAGGATTTCCGGCGTTCAGATGATTTTTTAGTTTTACGACTGCATTAAATCGAAATTCATCTTTAGGATCCTTCTTGCTCGCCGTAACTTTAGCGGAGGAAGGCTGTTTTTCTAGTGTTACAAGGTCAGTGAGAATGAGCTCGGTATCGATCGTCTGAATATCGCGGAGTGCGTTTACGGAGTTTTCCACATGGATGATGTCTCCATCTTCAAAAAGCCGCACGACGTGTGCGATTGCTGCCACTTCGCGGATATGCGAGAGAAATTTATTGCCTAAACCTTCACCTGTCGATGCGCCTTTCACAAGTCCTGCGATATCATAAAACTCGACGACGGCAGGGACAATCTTCTGGGTATTGACTATTTTTGCAAGTGCCGGAAGTCGCGCGTCAGGGACCTCGACAACACCCACGTTTGGCTCAATCGTGCAAAAGGGGTAGTTTGCCGCATCGGCGACGGTTTTTTTGAGAAGGGCGTTGAATAAGGTTGATTTTCCGACGTTTGGAAGACCGACTATTCCGATTGAAAGGTTAGGCATGGGAGTATTATAACAAGTTATTAAGAGAGGAGATATAAATAAAAATTATGATGTTTTTCAAAAATCCATGAAAGTTTACGTTTTTATTATCGCCAACTTGTTGAAGTTTCTCAGCAAGAATAAATTATTCTTAGGCAGGATGTGTATAAATAATTCTTCCCAACTCATTTCTTTCAAGTATCTTTCGTGTCTTTCTTGGTGGGGGAATGTCAA
>PCVM01000001.1:0-10442 GCA_002796045.1 Candidatus Roizmanbacteria bacterium CG11_big_fil_rev_8_21_14_0_20_36_8 | reverse complement strand
ATAATGTCTTGTTGTGTTACGACTGTACTTATTGAAAGATTCACAGAGGATAGTATATCGAGTCATCGAGAAGAGAAGGCTTTCTTTTGATCTCTCATTCTATCGGCATACTCAGTCAGGGGATTATTCATCATGCGCTGAATTGTCCCATCAGTATATCCATCATTTTGTACCTTTTTCATAATCTTTTTTACCTTGGCGAAAATATCCTGCGCCAAAAATTCTAACACTTCCATTTTTCTCCTCATCCCACTCAAATTTTAATATATTCATAGTTTACTCTGGAAATATTGTGTCCTCCTGCTTTATATTCGTTAAATTCATGCGAGACAAATACATTATCCAACAATTCATTCAAATCTCGGCTGTATCCGATATTTACCACGTTGTCATCTATTGCATGATTAAGTTGAATCGTTTCTTTAAGGTCTGAAAGGTAGTTTGTCGGAATTTTTTTAATGCGTCTGAGAATATTGAGATAATTATTGTTCGATTAACAAAAAATACTATTCCTACAATCTAAACTACCAGAAATATAAAATAAAATATAAGTTGAATAGAATTTGTAGAAAATTATTTAAAAATATGAATAATTTTCATAAATATCAAGTATAACAACAGATCAAAAAGGAGATGAGCAAGACTTTGTTTGACAGTTCATATACTTTGAAATTAGAGTTGATTTTTTTAGCTGCAGAGTGTGTTTCTCCCCGGACTGATAAAACAATCTATAAAATCGTTGATATTTGATGTACATCTTTTTACCTGTCTTTCATTGACACGGTCCTAAAATTATATTACAGTTAATACATGAATAAAAAAATCCCTGTTCTACTAACCCTTGTGTTCGTTTTATCACTTCTCATAACTCCAGTTGTTCTCGCTCAAGAAAGTGAATCGGCTGAAAAAACGTCTCAAAAAGAAATCATGGAAGAGGTATTTGGTGCAAAAAAGGAAGAGGTCAAAGCAGATATGGAAGCAAAACGAGAAGAAATTCAAACTCAAAGATTGGAAATGCGCAAAGAAATAGAAGCCAAACGTGAAGAGTTAAGAGTTAAAATTCAAAATAAACGAGAAGAGATGAGGGCGGCGCTTGATGAATTTAAAGATCAATCTAAAGTTGAGATAATTGAAAGAATCGATTCAAGACTCGCGAGCCAGAACGAAAAGTTGACAGATAGACTACTTGGTCATCTTGGAACAATCACGGAAATTTTAGATCGTATTCAAGATAGAGCAGATTTATTGACAGATTCAGATACCACAACAGTTAACAAAGCCATAGTTGATGCAAGAACAGCATTATCTGACGCTGAGGAAATAATTGCTACCCAATCTTCAAGAGAATATGTTGCTACGATTGAGAGGGAGGCTACTGTAAAGGATACTATTAGCAATGTTGTTGAGTTATTTCGAGCAGATATGAAGACGTCAATTGATGCTGTAAAATCAACTCGAGACGCTGCAAAAATGGCAGGAGAAGAACTTCGATCACTATCAAGGCCTGAAGCAACGTCCGGGGATGCTATGGTCGAGAACTCTACATCAGACCCAATTATGGACGAGAAATAATTTCCGTATTATCAATTACATTACAAATACAAAAACATGGATAAAGATATCAAAGATAAAAAACCAGAGGAGGTTAGGCCAGATGTAACTCAAACAACTCCTGAGATGCCAGAGCCTGTTATCGTTACTCCAGCTGAGCCCATGTCGCCAATGTCAGCCGATCCTTCGATGCCGATAGACGACGGAATGGCAGGGTATACAGAAACAAAGTCAAATAAATTGGTCTACGTTTTGGTATTTGTATTAGTTGTGATTTTGCTCAGTCTTGTAGGATTATTTCTTTATAAACAGTTTGTGGCTACGACTGCACCTGCAGCAGAAGTTATGATGGATGAGCCGATTGCTGAAGAAATGATTTCTCCAACTGTCGTCGTCTCTAGTGATCCAGAAGTTGCAGCACTTGAAGAGTTGGATATACCTAATCTTGATACTGAACTAGAAAATATCGATAAAGATCTCGGGCAATTATAAATTTTGTCAAACAAGATATGGAAGAAACAAAAACTTCTAATAACACTATTTCTGAGAAAAAATTAAAAAATAAACTTCCGCCAGTTCGTACCCTTATTGAAGAATCTTGGCATTTGCTTTCATCCAAAGCGCTAAAGCTTCTGATATTGGCAGCACTTGTTTTTGTAATTTCGTTTTTGATTGTAATTTTTTTTGCAATCATTGGACTGGTTTTTGGAGGAATATCACTGATCTCTAACCCACAATCCGTTGGAATTATCTCTATATTGATTATCGGTTTTATTGTGGCTGTTGTTGCACTCACTTTGGCAGTTCAAGCCGCATATGTCCTTATACTTGGTGACGTAAAAGATGAAGGAGATGAAATTTCTGTCATCTCTTACCTAAAAAAGGGATTTTTATATTCTTGGAAATTACTCCTACTTGGGCTTTTGACAATGTTATTTATGATAGGTGGATTATTTTTGTTTTTTATTCCTGCATTCATTATCTCAATTTTCCTGATGTTTTCAGTATTTATCCTAATCATCGAGAACAAATCAGTAATAGAGTCTGTTCGACTTAGCGCCGCTCGAGTCAGCCAGTTTTTTGGAGCGATTATTGGTCGAGTAGTTCTTTTATGGATACTATCGTTTGCGATTCAAATGATTATTGGCTCCTTCAATTTCGACGGAAATGTGAATGGCGCAGCAGTTTCATTATCAGTAATATTTAGTATTTTGGTAGGATGGTTCAGCATGGCGTATGTTTTCAAATTGTACGTCCACACTCGTGAAGCGTATGATCCTGAAAAGAAGTCGTCGATAACTTGGATTTGGGTTGTAACAGTTTTGGGTTGGTTCATCGGAGGATTGATCATTTTTGGATTTATGAGTGCCACTAAAAACATAAATGTTGCCGAGATGATTAAGACTGCTTCAAATAAGGCAATTAGCGAAAACTCAGTAATGAGTAATGATATTGACACGAATATGGAAACAGAGGAGTCTTTGACCGATCAAGTTCTAACTTATATGAATGTCATGCGTGCCTCATCGGGACTTGAGCCATTGACAGAAAGTCAACAACTGTGTGCATATTCGGCACGCCGTCTAAAACAGATGAAAGATTTTGAAGGATTTGATGACTATGCTGGATTTTATGAAGACATGGGAAATCAAGCGACAGGCTCTACTTTTTTCCGAGGGTACTCTAATATTGTAAATATTGTTAGAGATAGGCAGGTGGGGGAGACCGAAGCGGCCACGATTGGGGCGTCGATCGTGAAGGAGCAAGAAGACAATGCAATATTTAAATCATCATTTTCTGATACATGCGTGAGAGCAGATGATGATTTTGTCTCAATCGTGATTGGCGAAAAATCAATCTAGCTTTAATCGATCTATCCAGACGATTATTCCCACTCCCACAATCATTAGCGCAATTGCAAAAAGGACCTCCAATCCAAACGAGTTTGGCAGGATGTTCTTTTCAATCAGTGGCACAATCTCCCCATGACTATTCATTCTTGTTAATAAAACTTCTTTCCATGGCCAAAGTTTCCGAACTGATCCAAGCATAAAGCCCGATAAAATTGCCACCGAAATATTATGATGTTTGGAAAATAACCATGAAAGTACTCGTGAGAAAAGTGCAAGTCCGAAGACAGCTCCGAACATTACCGTTACTAATACGACGAAATTTAATTCTTTGGCAGCCTCAAGAATTTGTGCATATTTTCCAATAATAAGAAGGATAAAAGAGCCTGAAATTCCAGGAAGAATCATAGCAATGATCGCGAGTGCTCCGCTTAGGAAAAACATTGGAAGCGTCTCAGGAGTAGTCCCTGGGACTTGGCCGACTATGAAGTATCCTATGAGTGTCCCAATAATAAAACAAGTAAAATATTTTAAATTCCACGATTTTATCCTTTTTGCGACAAGCCAGGTCGATGCCAAAACAAGTCCAAAGAAAAATGACCAAATATAGGTTGGGTAGTTCTGAATTAACGATGAGAGAAGGCGAGAAAGTGAGATTATTGCAGCAAAAATCCCGAGAAATAATGGAACTAAAAATTCATACGGTACGGTTTTAAAGGCCGAGATAAATTTTCTTTTTAATAAAAGCCTAGGTACATTGCTGCTTACATTTTTTATCGACTCGAGAAGTTCTTCATAAATTCCTGATATAAAAGCCACAGTTCCGCCTGAAACTCCCGGGATGAGATCAGCCATTCCCATAAAAAAACCAGTAAGTAAAAGTCTTAGAGATCTTGTTTTTTTCATGTTGCTAAATTGCTAAACTGTTAAATTGTTGGACTCGGCGTTAAAGTTGGTGTGGCAATATTTGTCACCGATGGATTTGTGTATGTAAATTTTTGCGTAAGGATCTTTTCATCTTTTGAGGTGATACTTTTTACACGAACTTCAAGAGTTTTGTCTCCAGATTCCATATTGTAAATCACGATATTATTATCGCTGTAATCGCTCCAACTATCATTATTGATCCGATAACTCCAGACTACAGAGCAGTAATTACCCTGGTCATACTCAATGAATATCTCAAGTGGATTACTCGTTACAGTTGAATTATTTTTTGGCGAAACAATACTTACTGGTCCAATTTTTTTTATACACTCATCTTGAGTAATATTTACTTTTTCAGTCGGGGAAGAATTTGGATTTGAAGTAGGAGTAGTAATTTGTTCAGTTTCCGTTTCGCGGTCACGAATAATGGTGATGACTTGTGGAGCTTGTGATATTGGTGCAACTTTTTCAATTGGAGTAGTTTCGATTTTCCGCTTTTCCTGAATGTTGAGATAATTCATTAGAACAACAGAAAGTAAGACTGGAATTGATAAAGAAGCAGTAATCACTTCAATATATTTCTTTTTATCAGGAAGATCTCGAAATGTCTGTCTGATTGTATGAATTGGATTTACCATAACGTCATATTGTAACATTTTAAACGAATAACGAATAACGAATAACGAATAACGAATTGTCAATTCAACAATTTAAAATGATACAATAATTACTTCCTATGAAAAAAGAACTACTGCCTGTCATTCTACTCACCTTTGTTAATACATTAAATTTTTCGATTCTTATTCCGATTCTGCCATTTATCATAAAATCTTATGGTGGAGGGACAGTGATTTATGGAATAATTCTTTCGACATATCCGTTTTTTCAGTTTTTTGCAGCTCCAATTCTAGGCTCGCTCAGTGACCGGTATGGAAGACGGCCAATATTACTCATTTCGCAAGCGGGGACAATGCTTAGCTGGGTGATTTTTGCAGTTGCGTATTTTGTTCCAAATGTATCAGTCGGAATAGTTTCAATTCCGCTCCTTATCATAATAATTTCAAGGATTGCGGATGGAGCAACGGGTGGTAATAGCGCTGTGGCCAGTGCGTATTTGTCAGACATTACGACTCATGAGGAGAAAACAAAGGCGTTTGGTATGGTGGGAGGAGTTGTTGGTTTGGGGCTTATCTTCGGGCCGGTAATCGGAGGATTGACTATGTCCCACACGATCGGATATCTGATCCCAATTCTATTAACACTTGCGATTTCAATAATGACGCTCATCGTAATGGTTAAATATTTACCAGAGTCGCTTCCATCAAATTTACGAGTTTCAAAAATAAAGATGAGCATTGTGGAAGAGTTACAGTTTTTCCCAAAACTTATCAAATACAGCAAAAATCGAAAAATAAAATACCTTTTTTTCCTACGTGCTATGTTTTTATTTGTTTTTAGTTCATTTTCATCTATTTTTGTGCTTTTTATGATAGATCATTTTGCCTTTGATTCGACAAAGATTGGATTGTTTTTTATGGTTGTCGGAATATTCTTAGTTTTTAATCAGGCGTTTTTAGCTGGATTGATCTCAAAGCGTATCGGTGACTTGAAGACATTTATTCTCGGTCAAATGGCTCTTTCTTTATCACAATTTTTATACATTTTTACCTCAAATTTTTGGATGTTTTTACCTCTTGTATATTTAAACAATTTTGGTTTATCCATCTCGATGCCGACTTTCAAATCATTGATCTCAAAATCAGTTGACGAGTCAAAACAAGGTGAGATTATGGGAATTGATGAGTCATTCTTTTCAGCGTCATCTGCGATTTCTCCGCTTATTGCCACATGGCTTTATGCTTTATTTGGCAAATACGTCTTTCTGATCCAATCGATTATTCTCGTCATCTCAATTTCATTTTTCTGGGTGAAGAAGGGTTGGAGGGAGTAAAGACGAAGATATTGACAACAGGTGGTATAATCATTCTATGAGCAGGTATTTATGGGATTATGATCGTGCCGAGCTTGAAAAGACCGAAAGCGGACGTATAAAAATCCTAGAGCGAATGATAAATTATGGTCCGGAAAAAGGGGAGAAGATACCACTAAATAACGTAAAAAAATACTGGGACAATCTAGAACTCTTCCCAAAACAAAAAAAACTGTTAGAATTGCTTATATGGGGCAAAACACAGACCAAAATCCAAGATACCTCACCGCAGAACAAGATGCCGTTTTCCACAGTTTAATTCAAGATCCATATCTTCGCGATAAATACTATTTTACCGGAGGAACTGCCTTAAGCGCTTTCCATCTCTATCATCGCTACTCGGAAGACTTAGACTTTTTTACAACAAAACCTCTTGAGAAGGAGCGAATACTTCAGCTATTACAATCTCTTAGTAAATCATTATCTTTTACTTTTGATACTCAATCACATGACGTTACACTCATCAATATTCTCACATTTAAAGATGATAAAACATTGAAGGTTGATTTCGCTAGTTATCCTTATCCAATACTTCAACCTCCGAGTATTTACAAAGGATTTCAAATAGATTCAACTCGCGATATTACTGCAAATAAATTAACATGTATCAATCAAAGGTCAGAAGTCAAAGATTTTGTTGATCTCTATTTTTTACTCAAAGAGTGGAACATATGGGATGCCAGCTATGGATATGAAACTAAATTCAGTAGAAGATTTGAACCGTTTTTGTTTTCATCTGATTTGTCTATTATTGAAGACTTTAAAACCCTTCCCCGAATGATCAAACCAATCACTTTGGATGAACTAAAAGTTTTCTACCTCAATCTTGCGAAGGAGTTAGTCAAAGACTCGGTGGAGTGATGATATTTCTTAATACTAAATATTGAATTAGACTTGAATTTTTCAATTATTGTCCTATAATCCGAAGTAACTATTTATTAGCATAATAATATGTTTGAGAAATTGAGGCAAATATCACCTGATTTACTTAAAGGACTTCGTGATAAATGGGCGCGTTCTATAATAAGAGGGCCTGGAGTCTATAATAGAGCAATTTAGAGGAGAGATAACTCCTGAAGGAGAGAGATTAGTTGAGAAATATGCTTATCACGAACTATTTGATGCTCGATACGGTATTTCTGATGTTGCTGGGGGGGGATGCAATTTTACTACTTGCATTTATTCACTCGTTAAGATCTCAAGAGCGAAATGAAATACCTTTATTGAGCAATGAGGCGTTATTGGAGTTCCAATATTTAGGGGGCAAATTTCACCTATTTTGACTAAAGATTGGGATCCTGAAAATGGATATAGCTATGTTTTAACAATTAAACCTCTTGAAGATAATAGAGCACAAACTGATTTTTTCCCTCCATTAAATCTTGATCCTCAATTTGTCGCTTATATTGATACGACTCCAGAAGCGTGGTCTACTCTTTCCTAAACCAATTAAAGTAAAGAATTGGGATGAAGAAGAGACTGATCACTCCTGAGAAAAAAAATCCTGAAATAATCGCCCCACCAAGTCCTCGCCAAAGAGGGTCAGACAATGTAATAGGCAAAAGCCCAAAGATTGTCGTCAAAGATGTAAGAAGAACAGGCTCTAGTCTGCTTCCTGAAACATCAAGAATTGTCTCTGTGATTTCCCTACCTTCTGCAATATTCGAGTTTATCTTTGATACAACGACGATCGCATTTGTCACTACTATTCCAAATAGGGTCAAAATCCCGATAAGTGCAGGAAATGATAGGGAAGTGCCAGTCAGTCCAAAGATATAAAATACACCTGAAATTGCCACTGGGGAAGATATTACCAAACTGCTCTATAATATTCAAACAAAATAAATATTACTTTAAAAATATACTCCAGAAAAACAGTGCGGCGGCGTAGACTATTCCAGTCCAGTAAATAC
The DNA here is from genome assembly GCA_002796045.1 of Candidatus Roizmanbacteria bacterium CG11_big_fil_rev_8_21_14_0_20_36_8. GTDB lineage: Bacteria > Patescibacteriota > Microgenomatia > UBA1406 > GWC2-37-13 > UBA1450. The sequence continues at coordinate 2,211 of PCVM01000001.1, read as the reverse complement.
CGAATGCACTTTTCATCCACTTTCCTGAATCGACATGAAATGCACGACTGATTGCAAAGTTAGGAAGATTTGCTGGGATCATCAAGAATCCGCCGTAAAGTGCGCCATAGACGACAGCGATTGCCAATAAATTTGCAGCAGCTTCACCCATTGAACTCATAAATGAAAGTGCTACGACAATAAACACACGAGATGCTAGGGCGTTGTCTGCAAAATGTGAAACAAGAGCTGTTATGTAAAAAAGGAATAAAGCGGTCATGAGAAGAGGCCAACTTTCTGGAATTGATTCAGCGATAATTTCAATAAATGGCTCTGCCACGTGTCCTATTACTTCCAGTGATAGAAGAAGAAAAGATAGTAGCATCGGCTGATATGTTGCGGAAAATGCTTTTTCTGAGAGTTCTGCATAATCATGATCCACACGCCGATCTTCATCAGTTTTGAATTTCTTATCTTTTACGAGTTGAGAGATCTTGTCACCGTACAAACTTGCCAAGGTAAAAGAAACATTGATGCCAATAATCGCATCTATAAGCCAAAGATATGGTCCGTGGGCAAAGATATGTGCAAGAACAAGAAGGGTTAGAAATCCAAAGGTCATCAGAGCTGTTGGAAGATGCGATGTCGTAAGCTCTTCTTCAGTATCTTTGATATATTTTGTTGCAAATGTTGAGACTACCATCGCATGAGTGATGCATCCCAAGCCGATAAATATCATCAGATTTACGATACTCCATCCAAAATCATTGGACAAAATACCCCAGATGATTAGAATTGGCGGTGCGGCAAATGGAAGCCACCCGCCGCCTGATCCGATAGATCCTGCAATCGCTGTTGCTAGTTTCGGACGATTTTCTGGTGTCACGCGATTTCCTAAATATTCTGAAAGAAATACCGCCGCTGTCGGTTCACCCGTTACCGCAGAAAGTAGAGAACCCAAGAATACAACGCCAAATTTACCTGTAAATTTTTCTACAATAGTCATAACAGTCACCATATGATGTACTGTCCAGTTTGCAAAAGACATGATTCCATAAAGTGTAAACGCTTCGCCGATTGGCCAGTGGATATGCTCAAGATCAGCACTATGAGTGAGACCGACTACAATAAGTGCTAGGACGCCGACAAATATTCCCGCCATCTCACCTTCTGAATTTATGAAGTGGAGTACTTTGAGTGTCGGATGCTTTTTCCACCAAGCTGGAGTTCGATGTGCGAGCACGAGGACTGTTTTTGCAAGACCATTCATCGCCATGACCGCCGTTATGATAATAAATAAACCAGAGTAAGTATATTGATGAGTACTATAAAAAAAAACAAAAGCGGCAAATGCAAACCAAGCCCCCCAGGATCTTTGAAGAAGGAATGTGACAATTGGAATCCTTCTTTTAAATACGACAGGATTTAAAAATTCGAGAAAATATGAAAAAGCTCTAGTACTATTTTTTACCATAAAATAAAAAAAACCTCATCAACTTGGCACTTTTCTATGAGGATAGAACCTCATTTTAATACTTCGTAGGTAGAACTCAATATGCATTGGCTACATATCATTTTCTATTAGCCTTCGAAGATAGACTGACTTGGGGAGCTTTTCTGTTTTTGCAATATTATCCAGGTGAGCTGAAATTTTTGGAGTAATAAAAAAAGTAAATCGGAGGTCTGAGCTAGCGTCGATATAATGTAAAAAGTTATCGATTATTTGAGGTAGAGTACTACTCGTGTATTTCTCACACATCAACTTTTCATCGCGATGATGGGCTAGAAGGCTTGGTGGATTTCCGTCGCAATAAAGAACAAGGACTGGCTTTCCGACACGAAGAGCCAGCGATATTTCATATCCGACACTGATACTTGGGAATGAAGTTTCTGCAATCATGGCATCCGATGTATGTATCCAATTCTCGATTTTTGTGTGAAATTTCAGTCTTTCAGAACGTGTTTTATGATGAATCTCATCCTCAGACATAGTTAAGATATGATCAGCTATTATCTCGTGACCTGACCCATGCACGTGTTCAATTATCTGTTTATATTTCTTGATATATTGATCCCGCGCAGCAATGGAACCCGTGAAGTAAAGTTTTAGCAATTTATGATGCATAATGTATTATACAATGTTAAATTGCTAAATTACTGAATTGCTGCAAAAAAAACGTGTATAATGAAATCAGCAAAAATTAACAGTTTATTAAATATATATGAAAAAAT
>PCVM01000016.1:11207-11849 GCA_002796045.1 Candidatus Roizmanbacteria bacterium CG11_big_fil_rev_8_21_14_0_20_36_8 | reverse complement strand
GACCGCCCATACGCTTTTGCAATCATTTTGCCAATCTCAAAAGGTGTGTACGTTTTTTTACCTACGAGGTGATATATTTCTGGCTTAAAATTATTCATCAAATATTTTAATCCAAGTGCAATATCGTCAATGTTGGTCGGAGTCATTGCTGCATCGGTTACCATTTTAAGTTCTTTCCCATCAGATAAAAGTTGGGATATTTTTTGAGCAAAATCTGACTTTCTTGGATTCTTCGCTTCGCTCAGAATGACATTGGAATTATAAGGATAGCTAATCCTCACGATCATTGCTTTGTCTTTCACAATTTCTTCACCTTCAAATTTGGTCTGGCCGTAGTATCCTATCGGATGTGGGGTGCTTAGCTCATCATATGGGGGGAGTTTTCCATCAAAGACAAAATCAGTGGATAAGTAAATCATTTTTTTACCAAGCTTTTGGGTTTTTTCAAATAAATATTTCGTTGCATTTACATTTAAATCATATGCCTGTGATTTATTATTTTCAGCGCCATCAACATCGGTATATGCTGCAAGGTGAAGAAGAATATCAAAATTAATTTCATTAAGTTTCTTAACTACTTCTTCTTGATTTGTTATATCAAGGTCAGAATGCGGAAGTGGGATGAAGTTAAAGTCGTTTTTT
>PCVM01000016.1:3468-11114 GCA_002796045.1 Candidatus Roizmanbacteria bacterium CG11_big_fil_rev_8_21_14_0_20_36_8 | reverse complement strand
TTTATACCACTCAATTGTTTTATTCAAAGCAGTGTCAAAATCATATTTTGGTTCCCAGCCAAGTTCGTCTTTTGTGACGCTCCAGTCTATGGCGTATCGGCGATCATGACCTTTACGATCTGTAACAAATTTAATTGACTCCTCAGTATCGTTCATTATTTTCAGAATTATTTTGATCACTTCAAGGTTTGAGATATCCTCAGTTTGTCCTCCAACAAGATAGGTTTTTCCTACCTTTCCATTACGAAGTATCATCTCAATTGCTCGACAATGGTCCTCAACATATAACCAATCACGCACATACTTACCATCTCCATATACTGGGACTTTCTTTCCTTGAATCAAGTTTGTGATTGCCAAAGGAATCAGTTTTTCAGGGTGCATGTACGGACCAAAGTTATTTGAGCAGTTTGAGATTGTTATCGGCAAGCCATATGTGTCGTGATATGCCCGTACTAGATGATCTGAACCTGCTTTTGAGGCTGCATAAGGACTGTGAGGATCATAAATCGTATTTACGTTAAACTTTTCATCTGACCCCAATTCTAAAGCGCCGAAGACCTCGTCTGTTGAGATGTGATGAAACCGTTTCACGTTATTTTTAAGTGCAGAATCAAGAAGAACTTGAGTGCCGACTACATTTGTCATAACAAATGTATATGCGTCAGCTATTGATCGATCTACATGGCTTTCTGCCGCAAAATGGATGACGGTATCAATTCCGCTCATCACTTCTTCAACCGATTTTTTATCCACAATATCCCCTTGAACAAAGTGATAATTAGGAGAATTTTCAACATTTTTTAGATTTGATAAATGACCTGCATAGGTAAGTTTGTCAAAGTTTACAATATGATCGTTGGGATGATTTTTTAGCCAGTAATGGATGAAGTTCGCACCGATGAATCCGGCTCCTCCCGTTACCAATAGTTTCATGAATACATTGTAACATGTGCTATACTCATGGAATGATAGAAATAATGAAAGAGGCAGCTCTTGCTGCAGGAGAGATCCAGAAAAAATACTTTAGAAAAGGAAAACTTAATATCAGAAGCAAAACAGATCATCAGAATATTATTACAATTGCAGATTGCGAATCTCAAGACGCTATTAAACAAACGATTCTTAAGGCTCTTATAGGGACGGGTATTCCAACTCAAGATATTGGATTTATTGGTGAAGAAGATCTGAATACTCCTGTTGCAAAGCATATGTTTGTAATTGATCCGATCGATGGAACTTCAAATTTTGCATCAGGTTTAGATTATTTTTGCTCATCAATCGCATACTTCAACGATGGAGCGCTGACTGCAGGAGTGATTTACCGTCCAATATTGAATGATATGTATTTTGCGGAGTTGGGTAAAGGTTCATATTTACTTCGTAATGGAAAAGAAACCAAACTACAAATTTTAGATTTTGAATCAAAAAATCAATTAATTATCTCCAATCTATGGAAAACATTTCATGAGAGGACTATCGATATTGTAGATAAGTTATTACCTAATTATCGTGGTGCAAGAATTCTAGGTGCAATAGCGCTTGACATAGTATTGGTTGCGGAAAATAGTGTTGGCTTGACGATCGGAGATGTTGGTCCTTGGATTTGGGATCTTGCAGCAGCTCAATTGATTATTAAGGAGGCAGGAGGGGGTCTGCATGATTGGAACGGGGAGCCAATACAGCTTGATGTTTCACAAATAATGATCCAATATCCAGTTTTGGCTTGTCACCCAAGTAGGGTAAGCAAAATACTGACTGCTATTCACGACTGATTTATCAGCTTTTCTAGAATATTCCATCTCTGTTTTTTTACTTTATGAGGCACATCATTTTCCATCACTTTTGTCGCGGCGGTCATCGGGCGCTCTGAGTATCTGGCAATAAATGCTTTATCAAAGCCCACCTTTTTCGCAAGGTCAACGGTATTTTGAAATTCTTCATCTGTTTCCCCACAAAACCCAACGATAATATCAGTTGTTATCTTGACATTCGTAATTCGTAATTTTAAATTCGCAATTATCCTCAGGTATTCTTCTCGTGAGTACCATCTATTCATTCGTTTCAAAACATTATTATCACCTGATTGAATCGGAAGATGAATAGTGCGAGTGATGTTCGGGTATTTTGCAATTATGTCAATCAGTTCATCTGAAAAGTCCCATGGATTTGAAGACATAAAGTCAACTTTTTCAAAATCCATAAGGGCGACATCTTCAAGAAGATAGGGAAATAACGTTGGAATTCTGTGTCGTCCCAAGTGCTTTACATAAATCGGCTCGACGTTTTTCCCATTGTAAGTGAATTTAGCGCGGAAGGTGGAGATTTGGGTTGTTGGTTGTATGTTGTTGGTTGTTGGCTTTTCAAAATATGTTTTGTCGATGTCGCGCATAACTTGAATATTTTCTTTGCCTACGATAAGATCTGCGCCGTATGAATTTACATTTTGGCCAAGGAGAGTCACTTCTGTAAATCCGCTTGCCTTTAAGTGTAAGCATTCATCGATAATGTCCTCATAAGGTCGACTTATTTCTCGACCGCGTGTAAAGGGAACGATACAAAAAGTGCAGAAATTATTGCAGCCATTTGAGATGGGGACCCAACCTTTGGTTCTGCTTTGTCTGATAGGCTCGTGATCAAATCCTACCTCCTCAATTGGCATAAATTCGTCAACTGCAGGCATTGCCTTTCGAATTTTTGTCAAAAATTTCCCAGAATTATCTCGAAAAGCGATGCCAACCATACACCCAGTGATAATTATTTTATAAAGTTCGCCCTTTTTTTCTTTCTCAATCTTGATCTCTTTCAAATTATTCACAAGTCCATAAACTCGATTTTCAGCTGATTCACGAACCATGCAAGTATTTATAATCACGTAATTTGCATCCTTGTATCCGCGAGCTTTTGTAAAACCACGTGCTGTGAATGCTTGCACAACGCGCTCTGAGTCCGCCTCATTTTGTTGACAACCGAATGTTTTTACATAGTATTTTAATTTCATATTAGACTATACGTTTAAATTAATTTCGTGATCGACTCGCCCTTCCGTAGCCTTGGCGAAGGAGGGACAACTGAATGTTTTTACATAGTATTTCATGGGTTTCTATTATACCTTGGTTGAAATTAAATAGGGCTATATCAAAATGTCAAAAAAATTTGGAGATAATAAAAAGATGCCGATCATTGATTTCGAAATGAACAAAAGGAAGTGATATAATTTACCGTATCGTATTTAATAAATATTTATAATTATGGTAAAAAATCTTACTGTTACACTTAACGAAAATGAGTTATTGTTTTTACTTGTCGTTGTCGGTTTGGAAGATGAGGAAAAATACCTTGAGCTTGGACTAAATATTGAATACACGACAAAAGAGAGGCTTGACGCAGGTCGAAGTTCGCTTCTTAGTCGCGATCTCATCAAATATGAAAAAAACGACAGTATTCCAATAATTGACGAAGTCGCAATTGGCCTCGTCGGAACAATCGTCGAAGGCAAGAAGACGGATGATTATTACATTGACGAGCAAACTGGATGGAAAGCAAAAGTAATTAAAGAGGGCGAGTGGTATGTTATTACTGGGGAGGGAGAGTAGTTGTTATTTATCCAACATGTCAATAAAAACCAAAAATTCTCATAGTGCAGGTGGAGTAGTTCTAAATTCTGACAAAATGATTTTGGTAGTAAATCAAAATGGCGATTCGTGGTCGCTTCCTAAAGGACATATTGAGTTGGGGGAGGATGAGATGGCCGCTGCAAGACGAGAAATATATGAGGAATCTGGAATTGACAACTTGGATTTTGTTGGACAGGTTGGAGAATATAGACGGTATAAGATTGGCAAAAATGGAGGAGATGACAAAACTGAACTGAAAAAAATTACCATGTTTTTATTTAATACTAATCAAAATATTTTAAAATCAGTTGATCCTGAAAATCCAGAAGCACGATGGGTAAAAAAGAATGAAGTTGTTCAATTATTGACGCATAAAAAAGATAAAGAATTTTTCACTTCGATAATTGATCGGTTTTGAAGATTTTTTCAACAATCTCTCTTGCGATTGCCTCTTTTGAATTTATTGGAATGAATTTTATCTCGCCATCTTTTCCTAATATTTGGACTTCATTTTCATCTGATTCAAAACCGATGTCAGTTCGCGATATGTTATTTACAATAATATAGTCAGCGTGTGAGTTTTTGAACAGCTTGTCAGTTTTTACTTTTATCTCTGATTCATCACTAGTCGACACTGCTTTGAATGCTACTAAAATACATTTGGAATTAATATTCTTTATTTTATTTATAATCTTCCCCGTTGGTTCAAATTCAATTTCTAGTCTTTTATCACTATTAATTTTCCCATCAACTTTATTTGGTATGAAATCTGAAACTGCCGCAGCGTGGAAAATAATATCTGCATTTTTTACTTCATGTAGCAAAATTTCTTCAAGCTCTGCGCTTGTTGTAAATATTACTTGTTTTATTGGGTGACTTGATTTGATCGATCTGTCGGAGCGAATAAAAGTTGTATTTGCTCCATATCTATACGCAGCCTCAGCTAGTGCTTTACCCATTTTTCCAGAGCTCCTGTTGGTGATAACTCTTGCGTCGTCAATAGGCTCAGTAGTGCCTCCGCTTGTTATTATGACTTTTTGTCCATTTAATATTTTCTTTCTCGACAAAATTATCTGAATAGTTTGTTCAATTTTTTTGGTTTCAGGAAGTCTTCCTATTCCATGAGTTCCACATGCGAGTTTTCCAGTAGTTGGGAATAATATTTCATAACCAAATGACTGAATTTGTTTAAGATTTTTTTGTGTGGCGGGGTGATTCCACATATTCGTATTCATTGAAGGACAGATCAGGACTGGTGCAGTTGTCGCAAGAATTGCTGTTGTCAAAAAATCATCAGCCACACCCATTGCAAGTTTTGCAGTCGTGTTTGCAGTTGCTGGTGCCACGATAAATAGGTCGGCATTTTTTGCAACTTCAATATGATCAACTTTGCGTTCGTCCAGAATTTTTTCTGGAGTAAAATTTTCTTCAAATAGATTTAAAAAAACTTTATTTCCTGTAAGCTCTTCAACTTTTCCCGGAGAAATTAGATGAACGGAATTTTTAGTCATAATGACATTTATGCAGTGACCAGATTTGATCAATTTTTTTATCAGATCAGATATTTTGTAAGCTGCGATCCCTGAACTTACTCCGATTACTATATTACTCATATTTAATCTAACTGTTGAACTGCTTAACTGTTATATTACTAAATTATCAATTTTTTTCATTTTCTCAATAACAATAATAAATATAAATAAAAGAAGTGCAATTGTCGCAAATGCTAAGAATTTTTCTATTCCTCCTAAAAAGAGACTCGCTACACCAAGTATGAAAGATATTAGCCAGTAAAAAAATGCAATTCGTCTTTTTCCCCAGCCTATCTCAATCAAACGGTGATGAAAATGCCCCCAATCAGCGCGAAAGGGTGATTTCTTTTTTCTAATCCTACGCAAAATTGTATAGATTGCGTCTATTGTCGGAATGGAAAGTACTAATATTGCAGTGCCAACTTTTCCAAATGAAAGGATAGATAGTATTCCGAGTAAAAATCCAGCCATAGCTCCACCTCCATATCCAGGCATAATTTTTTGAGGATAAAAATTAAAAGGAAGAAATCCAATATATGCGCCCGCAACGATAAATGACAAAGTCATGACTGTGGTTGCATCTATCTCGTGGCCGACAAACCTTTGTGATAGTAAGCCAAGAAAGAGCGCAGTTATTGCTACAAATCCTGGAAGTTGTCCATCTACCCCTTTTGACCAGTTGACCATATTCATCGTCCAAGTTAGCCATACAACAGCGAAAATATCTGCAACCAGAAGTAGAGTATGTGAGCCTAGAAAGTTTATTGGAATTGCTATTGCATCAAGCCTGACAACTCCTCCAAATGGGTTTGAAATGTATGGAATTCCCAGTCCAAATAAAACTACTAGCGCAGATATTCCGATATTTATCAAAAATCTCCAGTAAGGAGAGACATCGTACCTATCATCAACTAATCCAGTGATCATCAATAGTGCGTTTGCAATGAGAATTCCAACAATTATTTTATTTAGTGGAAGAAAAATGACTCCAGCTATAAGAAGTGTAAGAAAGATTGGAATTCCACCACCACGAGGTATGATACCTTTGTGAGTATGTGCCGGATGATTTCTAATGCTAACATCTGTTACTAGTTTGAATTTATTTGCAAACTTTATTGCGAATGGAGTCGCCACATACGAAATTAATGTTGAGACTACAACTATCCATAAATTATTCCAAGACATAAGTTAGGTGACAAGAAAAATAATTTTGAAAAAAACACCTGTGAATCCAATAATAAAAATTAGGTTTGAGTACCAAAAAAGGCTTTCAAATATATGTTTATGACTAAATAATCTCTTCACTAAATAAGAGTTTGCAAAGTAGATTAGATTCATAATTACTGGTATTAAAATTATATACCAAACGTCAACGATCTGAGCCTCGCCCCAAGGGTTCGAATATAACAGGGGAATTTGCACGGGGAGAGAATTGAATTTGATTGCAAAAAGTGAGACGATCAGCACATCTGCAAGTGCAAGCAATTTAATCATGACTGCATTATATCAGGATCAACAATTCAAAAACGTTGCAGATTATGGAATAATGAATTTGACTGCAAACGCTTTGACTTCACGTTTTAAGCTTTTAAGTTTTTTATTTGAATTAATTTCAGCCTTAACTTTTTCTATATACACTTTTCTTTCGACCTTGTCAGTTGGTAAGCGATACTTTTTAATTATTTCCAAAACTTCAACCATCTTGGCGCCAATAAATCTCATTTCTTTTTCTTTCATTCCTCGAGATGTTGCCGCTGGAGTTCCTAGTCTGATCCCTGAAGGATAAAAAGGTGAGTTTTGTTCTCCTGGCACTGTGTTCTTGTTCATTGTAAGTCCGATGTGATCAAGAGCATACTCTGCGAAAATCCCAGCTCCTGGACCATGAGTTTTTGTTAGGTCAACAAGAATAAGATGATTTTCAGATCCACCTCCGACAAGGTTTAGTCCACCTTTAATTAGAGCTTGTGCGAGAACATTTGAGTTTAAAACAATTTGTTTTGAATAAGTTTGAAAAGAAGGCTGTGCTGCTTCATGAAGCGCCACTGCAATTGCTGCAGTTTGATTGTCGTGTGGACCACCTTGAAGACCTGGGAATATTGCTTTATTGATTTTTTTTGGAAGATCAGGATCTTTTTTTAGTCCTTTTTCTGTAACCATGACGATTCCGCCACGAGGACCGCGAAGAGTTTTGTGAGTTGTGGTAGTAATGATATGGACGTGTTTGGCAGGGGACGGATGTTGGCCTCCAGCGATGAGCCCGGCAATATGCGCAATGTCAGCTACCAGATATGCGCCGATTTCATCAGCGATTTTTGCAAATTTAGAAAACGGAATCTGAAGTGGATAGGCTGAAGCTCCTACCCAGATGAGTTTTGGTTTATTTTTAAGAGCAATCTCTCTTATTTCTTTGAAATTGAACAATCCGTCTTTTCCATGTTTTATCGGGTCGACTCCATATTGAACACTATTAAAGTATTTCGCGCTGAAAGAGACATGC
>PCVM01000016.1:3235-3377 GCA_002796045.1 Candidatus Roizmanbacteria bacterium CG11_big_fil_rev_8_21_14_0_20_36_8 | reverse complement strand
CAGGGGAGCCTGAGTATGGCTGAACGTTTGCAAAAGGTACTCCAAACATTTTTTTTACTCTGTCTTGGGCGATGCTCTCAATCTGGTCGACAAATTCATTTCCGCCGTAATATCTTTTGAATGGATATCCCTCTGAGTATTT
>PCVM01000016.1:530-3198 GCA_002796045.1 Candidatus Roizmanbacteria bacterium CG11_big_fil_rev_8_21_14_0_20_36_8 | reverse complement strand
TTTGAAGCGTAATTTTCTGAGGGGATAAGTTCAATGCCTACTTTTTGCCTTAGGACTTCTTTCTGGACAAGGGCATTTATTTGATTATCTTTAATTATTATTCTTTTCATTAAATTAGTTGCAGAATATCAAAAAAAATCAATAAATACAAGACCAACGATTGGACTTAGATTCCTGATATAATTTTGGCCATTATGGCTTTTACAACATTAAATAGAATTCAAGAATATCTTTACTCATTTCGAGATGAAAATAATCATTTTTCACAAGGCAAGTCAGGTTTCTCATTTGAAAGGGTGAGAAGGTTGGCAAATAGGCTCGGAGATCCACAGAATAAAATCAAGGTAATTCATATTGCTGGCACTTCTGGCAAAGGTTCAACAAGTCAAATAATTGATCAAATTTTAAACACTTTAGGTTTTAAAACTGGTCTAACCGTTTCTCCCCACCTTATCGACTTTCGCGAAAGAATTCAGATTTCTGGGCAATTAGTTTCGATTGATATTCTTGCAAAACACTTAATTGTAATTAAGCCAATACTTGAGTCGTTGCGTGAGAGTGAACTTGGGAGACCAACTTATTTTGAAGTGATGATAATGCTTGCATATTATATTTTTTGGAAGGAAAAAGTTGATTACGCAGTAATAGAAACCGGGATGGGTGGGAGGTTTGACGCGACAAATGTTGCAACTCAAGAAGATAAAATTGCAGTTCTAACAAAAATAGGACTAGATCATACTGAATTTTTAGGTAAAACACTTGTGAAAATTGCAGGTGAAAAAGTAGAGATAATTCATTCAAATAATCTTGTTATTTCAATCAATCAAGAAAGTAAAGTGAGTAAAGTCATTTTATCCAAAGTGGCTGAGTCCGGTTCAAAATATATTGGACTTAATCCAAAGTCATCAATAAATTTCGTATCAAATGTTAAATCCTTTAGTTCCTTTGATATTAAATATTCCTCTTTAAACATTACAAAAATCAAAACTCCACTTTTGGGAAATTTTCAGGCCGAAAATATTCTTTTAGCGGTTGCGACAGTGTTTGAATTGTCGAAGCGCGCCTCATTTATTATGGATGAAAGAGCGATGAGGCGCGCATTTTCAAATCTTTTAGTTCCTGGACGACTTGAAGTTTTTAAAAAGAAAGACAAAGTAATGATCATTGATGGAGCGCATAACCCTCAGAAAATGGAGGCATTTGTTAGTAGCCTAAAGGAGATTTATCCAAATCATAAATTTGATTTTATGATTGCATTTAAAAAGGGGAAAGATTATGAAAAAATGCTAACAATCATACTTCCAGTTGCTAAAAAAATATTTATCACTAAATTTATATCAGATGAGCCCCGGATTATCGAAGCTGAACCGATTGATGAAATTGTTACAAAAGTTAGAACTTTAAACTGTAAAGTTGAAATTATTAAGATTGACGATCCATTAATTGCTCTCGAACTTGCTGGTAAATCAAAAAACCAAATACTTATTGTAACCGGATCATTATATTTGATTGCCCAGCTGTATCGGAAAATACGTGATAAAATGACGAATTGATATAAGTTCTTATTGTTAAACTTTTAAATTGTCAAACTGTTAAACAGTTCCCTTCAAGTTGGTCAGGATGACAAGATGAGCAAATTAACAATTTAACTCAGTCTATGTTCAAAATAAACAAAATGGATTTTCTTGTAGGTTTTTATGTTTTTGGGATTATCGTCTCAGAGCTCATGGGAGTAAAGACTTTCCCTCTTGTAACAATAGGCGATTTTACTCTCAACGCTAGTATTGCAATATTTCTTCTTCCGCTTCTCTTTACGATCAATGACGTTGTAATTGAAGTCTATGGCGTTTCTCGAGCCCGAAGCATTGTTAGAACGGGTCTATTGACAATTATTCTTCTATTTTGTTTTATTATGTTGTCATTGAAACTTCCTCCATCGAGTCGATTTATTGAAAGCAACGCTGCATTTGCTGAAATTTTTGGAAAGTCAGCTCGTATTGCACTTGCCTCTCTCACAGCTTTTGCTTTGTCTGATTTTTTAGATATTTATCTATTTGCAAAAATTCGTGAGAAAATGGGTAAAAATAAGCTCTGGCTTCGAAATAATGCCTCAAATATCATCTCGCAATTTATTGATACAACAGTCTTTATGGTTCTTGCATTCTGGGCAATTGAAAAAGGATTTGAATCAAATGTCACATTTCTAACGAGTCTCATTTTACCCTATTGGTTGCTTAAATCATTCATGTCAGTGATTGAGACTCCATTAGTTTATATTGGTGTAAAGTGGCTAAAAGATGAGAAAAAGGTTATTGTGAATTAATCTTTTGTTCAGTCATAAATAATTTAGCTTGTAACCTGAAAATTTGTTCGCGAGCTAACATTGTTGTCAACATTCACAAACTCGTCTCGCAAATTTTGGTTACTTCGCTAAATTATTATCTAATAATTAGTTGATAAGTTGTAAAATAAAAACATGCAATTGAAACCATTTGTTTTTGAAAAACCTGAGGATAGACCGTTCTTATATACTTCCTTTGCTTCGACAATTGATGGAAAGATCATTGTAAAAGATGAGGGATATTGGCCTATTGGATCGAAAGTAGATTATGAGTATTTTACTCATCTTCGAGCTCACGCTGACGCAATAGTCGATGCAAAAAATACA
>PCVM01000016.1:0-520 GCA_002796045.1 Candidatus Roizmanbacteria bacterium CG11_big_fil_rev_8_21_14_0_20_36_8 | reverse complement strand
TTGGAAAATATACTATAAAAACCATTCATGACCATACATTTCAAACCTATCGTCGCGAACTTGGAAAAAAAGAACTACCTGAATATATCGTCCTTACTTCAAATTCAGACGATGCACTCGAGAAAGCACTTGCTAACGATCTTGGATTTGTGCCTACGATTCTCACCCCAAAAGCAGGACAAAGCCGTGTGTTAGTTGATGACCTCATTGATTATCTCAATGGAAAAGGTTACAAAAATGTATTTATTGATGGCGGGCCAACATTGATCGCTCAGCTGATTCAAGAAAAAGTACTCGACGAGGTCCACCTCACAATTGCTCCAAAGATATTTGGCTCGCGGTCTGAGAAGACTCTGACAATGTGTGAAGGTATATTATTCCCATCATCTGATATTCCAAAGTTCAAACTAAAATCTGTTCATCAAGAAGGGGATGAGGTAATACTGCGGTATCAAGCACAAAAGGATTAACGATTTCCACCCCTCTGAATATGTTATATTATTACATATGGAGAAATCTA
>PCVM01000112.1:4309-12123 GCA_002796045.1 Candidatus Roizmanbacteria bacterium CG11_big_fil_rev_8_21_14_0_20_36_8 | reverse complement strand
CAAACATAACCATTTTCTCCTCTGGAGAGTATATGAAATCAGTTGTTTTTTTTCCTTTACAAATCTTCATAACCTCTCTTAAAAACGCTGCTGGAACTATCATTGAGCTAAAATCTTTCATTGTTTTTTCTTTAGTAACTGATAGCCGAAAACCATCAGTAGCAACAAGCGTAAGTACTGATTCGTTTGCGACAAAGTTCACTCCGGTTAGTACGGGCCTTGCGTCGTCATTTGATGCTGAAAAAAGCAGTCTTGGCATGTTTTTAATAAACAGGTCTGTCTTTAGATTTTGTTTTGTTCCTTTAAGGACCGGGGGTAGGGGATACTCTTCAGTTGGGAGTGTTGGAAATGCACCCTTTGTATTTCCTTGTGAAATTTTTAGGGTTCCGTCCTTCTCTTCCAAATCAATATTTCCGTTTTGTAAAAGTTGAAGAAATTCAAGAACCCTTTTTGATTCAAAAATCTGGCCGCCAGGTTCATCAATTTTCCCAGGAATAACAATATGACAGTGTACATTAAGGTCAGTTGCGCGTATGTCTATAGCATCATCCTTCACATTAATGTACACACCTTGTAATGCTGCTGATGTATTTAATCTACCCGGCGTAAACCTCTCTGCTGTTTGTACCGCAGACAAAAACTCATTCTTATCGAGAGTTATCTTCATGGTTAGATATTAATAATAGTAGTAATAGGGGCTGTGCATAAGTGTATAAAACCTGCGCGGGATTTTCAAGACAAAGTAAAACACGAAAAAACCCTTGTTGATAACGCGTGGAAACTATGTTGATGATTGCAGCGCTCGTAAAATTACTGAAAAATCATCCCTAAATGCAGGATCTTTCATCTTTAAAGACTGTATTTTATTAACCGCGTGTAGAACAGTCGTGTGATCACGGCGGTTCACAAGAAAAGCGGCCTCATCTAGGTTCATCCCAAGCTCGGTTCGTAGAAGAAACATCACAATTTGTCTTGCTAGCGCGACTGTACTTTTCCGGGAAGGACCTTTTAAGTGTGATATTTTAATATCATAAAAAGTACAAACCGTCTTCATGATGTGTTGTGGTGATAATTTTTCCTTTTTTTTCTCATTTTTCCCGGTAATTAACTCCTCAACAAGAGAAAGATTAATTGGTTTGTCCGATTGGAGACTCCGTGCGTATAAAGAGAGGAGGGTTCCCTCAAGGGCTCTTGTATCGACGATTAGCTCTGCCACCATCTTTGCGGCATTAATATCTATCTGAATGTTTTTCCCCCGAGCTTTAATAAGTAATATTGCCGTTCTCAACTCAAAGTCTGGTTGTTGAATATCGACAATCAACCCTCCAGAAAAGCGCGACCTAAGACGATCTTCAAGCTTTCCAATCTCCTGTGGTGAGCGATCAGAAGTTAAAATTACCTGTCCGTGGGCAGCAACAATACTATTAAAAGTATGGAAAAACTCTTCTTGTACTGTTTGTTTTCCGGCAATGAATTGAATATCGTCAACAATAAGAACATCTAAACCTCTGTATTTTTTACGAAACTTTGAAGTGGTTTTCCCGCGAATTGCCTCTATAAGATCGTTCATAAAATGTTCTCCAGAACAGAAAAATATTTTTTTCTCAGGGTCGCCTGAAAGAACCTCGTGGGCAATTGCTTGGGCCAAATGCGTCTTTCCAAAACCAACCCCGCCGTAAAGGAATAAGGGGTTATATGAAGATCCAGGAGTGTTACCAACAGACTGTGAGGCTGCAAATGCGATTTGATTAGTGTTGGAAACCGCAAAGTTATCAAAAGTAAAGTCTGCCCTGAGGCCCGCCTTTCGGAAGATGTCTTCTTTGGTTGGCTGGAACTCAAACAAAGGGGCTGGTTTTTGTTTTTGAATTTGTGTTTCAACCTCAAATGTGACTTTTACTTTTTTGCCCATATATAGAGACAACAACTCCGAGATGTCATCGGCTTTCTTTTCGATGTAGTCTTTTGCTCCTGTGTTTGAGCAATAAAGAACTATTTGGTCGTGTAATGCTTGTTCCGGTCTTAAACCCACAAGAACGGAAAAGTATATCGGGTTTCGCTCCTTAATGTGTTTTATTGATGAAACAAATTCTGGCCAAGAGAGCTTTATCATAACGAAAGTAATTAAAGTGATTATTATGTGGACAACTTATCCACAAATAATAAACATATAAACAGCAATTTTCAATAGCTAATTTTAACCAAAAAAAAACACAGGAACTGTTATTATTAAAACAATATGTTATTACATATGTTTTTTCCTTCAAAATGTGTTACGTGTGGTTCTTTCGGAAAAGTTTTATGCGTTAGCTGTAAAAACAGTATTAAACCCGTGACACAGGACTCATGTATTGTTTGTTATAGAAACTCAATAAATGGCCAAACGCACGAGATATGTAAAAAAACATCCTTCATTGACAACGCCTTAGCAATAATTAAATACACAGGGGCCGGGAGGGACTGGATTGGAGTAATTAAATATAAAAGGGCATACAGCACAATTTCCGAGGTTGTGTCTATTTTTCCACAATCGTGGATACAAAAGTTTAAAAAAATAACTCAATATTACACCAATGCGCTTATAGTCCCAATTCCCCTACATAAACAAAGAGAGAAAGCGAGAGGTTTTAATCAATCCAAAAAAATTGCAAAAGAGTTTTCAAAAATAACAAATATTCCTACAAGTTGCGTTTTGCTTAGGGTAATAAATACGCCTCAACAAGCAAAACAACCAACAAAAAACACAAGAAAAGAGAATATTAAAGGAGCGTTTATTCTTAAACAAGGTCAAGTGGTGAAAAATAAAACAATAATTTTAATTGACGACCTTTACACTTCGGGATGCACTGCTCAAGAAGCCGCAAAAATACTAAAAATTGCGGGAGCGAAAACAGTCCTACTTTTTACATTAGCCCATGGGAAGGTCTGACGGTTGTAAAAAAAGTCCTATAATGATATAATAACTGTATGGAATTTAACCGACTCATCTCGCTAGTTTTGGGATTTATAGTTTTAATACTGGTGTTTGTTTGGCTAAATAACAAATTTCGTTCTAATCCAAATCAAATCATAACCACCAACAAGGAAACCACAATTACACTGACTCCGACCCCGACTAATACAAAAAAAGGTATCCAAAATGGTCCACTTGGTTTTTTGTTTGGGCTAAATGACAAAACCCCAACCACAACCCCACTACCAACCACGACCCAAATCAACGACGAAAAAAACAATAATTTTAAGGTGAGTATTATTGAAGAACTAAGCCAAAATAAAGAAGATTTAAATACCAACAACCCAAACGTCAAGGTTCAGATTTTAGAGAAGAGGAACATTCAGCCCACATCCACCCTTCAGTCCGGTGTTAAAAATTCTCAAAATTCATATCAAACGACAACGACCCAAATTCCAGAAACAGGTGCGGCTTCGATCCTAATCCTCACTACCGCACTCTCTCTCTTTGGGGGAGTCTTCCTGCGAAGAGAGGCCTAACCAACCCACCAATTTTTTGTTATACCATTATGTAATTATGTACTTGCTTTTTGTCTAAAACTCTGTAATAATGAGCAAGTAATTAGCAATTCAAAAATAAAACATGTCAACAAACAGTACTAAACCACCAGAGAGCACACCAAAAACCAGAGCGGTAGACCTAGCTATCGAGCAAATACAAAAACAGTTCGGCAAAGGGGCGATAATGAAACTGGGAGAGGGACCAAAATCCACCGTTGATGCAATATCAACTGGAATATTACCACTCGACATAGCCCTCGGTGTTGGCGGTATTCCAAGAGGAAGAATTATAGAGATTTACGGACCAGAAGCTTCTGGAAAAACCACCATTACGCTTTCTGCTGTCGCCCAAGTCCAAAAACAAGGTGGGATAGCTGCTTTTATTGACGCAGAACACGCAGTTGACCCGGCATGGGCAGAGATTTTGGGGGTCGATCTTGACAATTTATTAATATCACAACCAGATACTGGGGAACAGGGATTGGAAATAACAGAGACGCTTGTCCGCTCAGGAGGAGTAGATCTAATAGTTGTTGACTCGGTGGCTGCTCTTGTGCCCCGAAATGAGATAGAGGGAAATATGGGCGACTCGCAAATGGGACTACAAGCAAGACTTATGTCTCAAGCTCTCCGAAAATTGACGGCAATTGTGTCAAAATCAAAAACAACTATTATTTTTACAAACCAACTACGTATGAAGATCGGGGTAATGTTTGGCAATCCCGAAACAACTTCAGGCGGAATGGCGATGAAATTTTACGCATCAGTCCGTATGGATGTTAGAAAAATTCAAACACTAAAAAAGGGAGATGAGGTTATAGGTGCGCGAGTAAGAGTTAAGGTAGTAAAAAACAAAGTTGCCCCACCTTTTAAAAAGGCAGAGTTTAGCATTAATTCTGAAGGGGTCGACAATCTAGGGTCTCTAATAGATATTGCCGCAGAGCAGAATATTCTGGAAAAAAGCGGCGCCTTTTACAAATATAAAGGCGAGGTTGTAGGTCAAGGAGTTGAACAGGCAAAAATGGCATTAAAAGAAAATAATAAGCTTACTGAAGAGATCAAAAAAAAGGCGTATGATGCTTTAGGTGTGAAAATAAGCGGTGGCACAAAGACGCCAGTTTTACAAAATGACAAATCCACAGATAAATCAAAATCTACTAAATAAAGCTTATTTTTATCTCAGCTTTAGAATGAGAACGATATCCGAGATGTGTGAGTATTTGCAGAAAAAAGCCAGTCAAATTTCATTAGGAAACCAAGAGGTGGAGGGTGTAGTGACGTACCTTATTCAAGAAAAACTCCTCAATGACAACGAGTTTATTAAAAGCTTTATAAGTGATAGAAACTTAAATAAGCAAAAAGGGGTTAATTTATTAAAAGCAGAGCTGAGGAGTAAGGGGATAGCACAAAGGGATATTGATAATTATTTTAACTCTTTTCCACAAGATGAGGTCTCACTTGCACGCTCTGCTTTATTATCAAGAACGGGTCAATGGTACATGCTTAACGACGCTGGTAGAAATAAGAAAAAGCAACAATTTTTAAAAAATCGTGGGTTTTGTTACGACGTAATTAAATCAGCTATTGAAGAATAACTATCAAAAGAGTACAATGTAAGGGTTAATAATTACTAGAGTGGAGTGATTTAAGATACGGGTTTTTTATTAAAATGGTAACTTCTATTATTTACAATATACGTCGAGAGATTGACACAAAAAGACACTTTAAATGATTTTTGAATCAAATTAACTCCTAATAATTTAGGAGATTGTTTAGGTGTCCTTAATAAATGTAAATTTTAAACCACTACCTAATATCCTACAATCATCTACGAAAGACAGATAATACCTATGTTTGGATCAATAATTAATGCCCTGTTTCATAAAGAGCGTGAAGATAACCTCACTCTTACAAAACAAAAGGCGAAAGAGATAATCCTTCATGCAAATGAAGAGGCTCTAACAGTCAAACAAGAGGCTGAAAAGGCCGCTAGAGCAGCAATGCAAAGTGGCTTGGAAATTGAAAAAAGGCTGTCTCGAAAAGAGCAACAATTATCAGATAGGGAGAAAAGTTGCCAAAGTAAGCAAAAAAGCCTAACAGATAAAGAGGTTGCTTTAGGTAAATTGAAATCTGAGATTGAATTTGAAAAGGAAAAAATACTACAAAAGCTCGAAAAGGTTGCGGGTCTTACAAAAGAAGAAGCCCGAAAACAAATATTAGGAGCATGGGAAGATAAATTAAAAGGTGAGATAGTGCGTCAAATTAAAGAGGCTGAAGAAGAAATTAAACAAGGCGCCACAGAAAAAGCGAAAGAAATTCTTATAGACTCAATGCGGTATGGAGCAACAGACTATGTATCGGAGTACACTCTTGCCGTAATTCAACTTCCAAGCGACGATTATAAAGGGCGAATTATTGGAAAAGATGGAAGAAACATTCGCGCTTTCGAACTCGCAACCGGCGTTGATGTAGATCTTGAAGAAGAAGGAGTTATTAGAATATCCTCTTTTGACGCAGTGAGAAGAGAGATAGCGAAAACATCAATGGAGAAATTGATTAAAGATGGCAGAATACAACCTCAAAGAATTGAAGAAATTGTTAAGAAGGCTAAAAGCGATATGGAGCAAACCATTATAAAAGCGGGGGAAGATCTTACTTATAAAGCTGGAGTTTTTAATCTTCCTAAGGAAATAGTAAAACTTCTTGGGTACTTTAAATATCGTTACTCGTATGGACAGAATATGATCTTGCACACACTTGAAGAGACAAAAATTGGAATATCTCTCGCTCATGAGCTTCACGCTGATGTTAACACTGTAAAATTAGGGTGTTTACTTCATGATATTGGCAAGGTTATAACAGATAAGGAGGGCTCTCATGTTGACCTAGGAGTTGAGCTTTTAAAGAAACACAGATTTCCGTCTAAAATAATTGAGACCGTGGCCGCACATCATGAAGACATCCCATTCCCATCAGTTGAAGCGATAATCGTCTATATCTCCGACGCTGTTTCTGGGGGTAGGCCCGGGGCAAGGCATGAAGATTTTTCAGAGTATTTAAAAAGAATTAAAACTATCGAAGATGCTGCAAAACAGCAAAAAGGAGTGCGCGACGTCTACGCACTTCAGGCTGGAAGAGAGCTGAGGGTGATTGTAAAACCAGACCAAGTGTCAGATGATGATGCGACGATTATGGCTGTTGCTCTCAAAAAAGAGTTAGAGTCGAAATTTGATGTTTTTCCAGGACAAATTAAGATTACCATATTGAGGGAGTTTCGTGCAGAAGAAACAGCGAAATATAATTAGTTATATTTATTTATTAATTATTTATTAGTTTGATTTTTTCTTGTTGTGACAGATTAAAAATGAAGTGGTAAAAATCATAATTTGATATAGATTGTAACAATAAGATATTTTAAGTGTGGATTGACAAGGGGCGTTACAACAGATAGTCTATATGGGTATAACTGATTATACCCATCTTAGCAGGCAAAAAAGATTGGGTTGTTTCACAAAAAATGAAAGGAGGTGAAAATAATGACAAAAGCAGATTTAATCGCACAAGTAGCAAAACGAGCGGGATTAACATCAAAAGCATCAAAAGATGCAGTTAATTCAGTATTTGACACTGTAGCAAAAGCTATGGAGCGTGGCGAAAAAGTAGTAGT
The DNA here is from genome assembly GCA_002796045.1 of Candidatus Roizmanbacteria bacterium CG11_big_fil_rev_8_21_14_0_20_36_8. Classification (GTDB taxonomy): domain Bacteria; phylum Patescibacteriota; class Microgenomatia; order UBA1406; family GWC2-37-13; genus UBA1450. The sequence continues at coordinate 4,946 of PCVM01000112.1, read as the reverse complement.
GACTGGGTTTGGAACATTTCTTGTTCGAAATCGAGCAGCACGAAAAGGCCGCAATCCACAAACAGGAGCTGAAATTCAAATTCCAGCAACAAAAACACCAGGCTTTACCGCAGGTAAAAGTCTTAAGAGAAGAGTTAAATAAACCCTTTCTTAAGCACGAGTCAGCCCTACTTGCGAATTAATAATGGATTTAGAAATCTTTTTTCAAGAAGTAGGGTTGTTCTCGTTATTTAGACATAGTAATAAATTATGAAACGAATTTTAATATCAATAGTAATTGTATTTTTTTCAATTTTTCTCTTCCCCGCTTTTTATTCAATCACTCAGTCACAATCTTTGGACATTGAAAAACAAGAAGTGATATATGAATTGCCATATCCAGGCCTACTTCCTGATCACCCATTATATTTTATTAAGTCAATGAGAGATAAATTTCTAATATTTACAACTCGTGATAATCAAAAAAAAGCCAGGGTATATCTTCATTTATCAGACAAACATATGGCAGCTTCGCTTGCGTTAGTTGAAAAAGGAAAAGAGCAGCTTGCTGTCAGAGAGCTTCAAAAAGGAGAAAATTTTTTTTTAGAGATCCCTTCACTTTTAAAGGAAGTTAAAAATCAAGGTGGAGGGTTTTCCG
>PCVM01000112.1:0-4243 GCA_002796045.1 Candidatus Roizmanbacteria bacterium CG11_big_fil_rev_8_21_14_0_20_36_8 | reverse complement strand
AAAACACAACTCAAACAGAAATTGCTCCACTAGAATCATTACTTTCGGAAAACGCACAAGCAATGATTGAACTCCAGAGTCTCTAATTTAACTTGTTTTTAGATACATATATGGTATAGTAATAACCTGTCTTGTCAGACAAAAGGAGAATTTTCTATGCCACAAACAAAAATAAAAAAAACAAAAACAAATAACCCAACCCATCCAATGGAGCTGTTACTCCAAAAAAGTGATATATCAAATCTGCGAAAAGGAAACGAGATGAATGCAAAAATATTAACTCTTTCAAAAAAAACTGTTTTATTTGACGTTGGTGCAAAAGCCCATGCAGTTCTTGGTGAACGAGAATTAAAGGAGATTACAACGTATTTGCCATACTTAAATGAGGGTGACAATGTCCGAGTGCGAATTATTTCTGAAGAGGCCAGAGAGGGATTTCCCGTAGTTTCAATGAGAACTTTCTTTGAAAAAGGAAAATGGTCAATTTTAGCTGAGAAAAAGAAAAACGAAGAAGATATAGATGTTATTTGCGGTGATTATGGCAAGGGTGGGGTATTTATTGACTTTATGGGAATTCGTGGAGTTATTCCAAAAATTCAATTGACTGGAGATTTTCTTGAAGGTCCATCCAAGCTGGTTGGTCAAAGGGTCAAGGTCAAAGTTTTGGAAGTTGATGAGGTAAAAAATAGACTTGTTGTTTCTCAAAAAGCCGCCGTCTTAAACATATCTCAAAAAGAATTGAAGAAAAGATTTTCAAAAATAAAACTTAATGGCACCTATGACGCCTTAGTTCTTGGAGTTTCTGAGTTTGGAATATTCTGTGATGTTGACGGAGTAGAAGGGCTAGTCCATATATCAGAAATCTCTTGGGAAAAAGTCTCAAATGCGTCAGTTTATGTAAAACGAGGAGAAATAATAAAAGTATTGGTTGCTGAGAAAAATGATAACGATATGAAACTAAACCTTTCTATAAAAAGACTTGATCATGACCCATGGAAAGATGTTCTTAAAAAATATCCTAAAGAAAAAGAAATAAAAGGTGAGGTAGTTAGGAAAGAAAGATATGGATATTTTGTTAGGCTCGAGCCTGGAATTGAGGGTTTGGTGCACGTCAGCAAACTCACAGGTGATGAAAATTTTGAGATAGGACAAGAGATAAAAGTGTTTATAGAACGGGCTAGTGAAAAGGAGAGAAGAATGAGTTTGATTCTTCCACAAACTGATAAGCCGGTTTTTTATAGATAAAAAATTTATAGTTTATTATCTGTAGCGTGAATATCTTTTCGTAATTCTTTAATAACGAGAGAAACCTCTTTTTGAATTAGATCTTTAATATTGGTGATATTCTTACCAAGATGCTCCCAAATACCATTATGGTCATTTTTATCTAGAAGTTTTAGAAAGACTTTTTTATCTCCGTCTTTTAATTCAGTAAGAATAATATTTATTACAGCATGGTAAACTGTTGTCTCTGCGATTAAGATAAGCTCTTTATATTCGTGCTCTTCCAACTCAAGTAAGATTAAATCTTTATAAATTGGTTCTAAGTCTATAATATTTGAGTAAAAATGAATTTTCATATTTCCATATTAATTTAATTAAGCGTAATTGGACCAATGGGGATAATATCATCAGGATCATCAATAAAATAATACAGCACTGGCCCTTTAGCAGCACCATCTTGTCTTTTAAGATGTGCCATCACCTCAGGCGACCCTCCAAGATGCTTTCCGGTCCATTTGGCTGGACCAGCATCGCCTATAATCGCAACGATCGACTCGCCGTTTTCTGGATTTACCACCAGCATTTTTCTATATTTAAGAAATTGATATATTTTATTTGGATCATCATTCCAGCTAGGAGAGAGGAATGACTGGACAGCGATATAATATTTTTCTCGTAATATATCCTTTGGCGACATATTATTACCCGAACTGGTAAAGTATCCCCATGCACCACGTCCTGGAGCCATACCTGACGAGTAATATTTACTATCATCGGCTGAGACAAAATGTGTTTTCATATTGTCGCCGGGATATCTCATCAGGTGTTGTTCGGCGCCAATAATTCCATAATTTCTATTTAAAGTTATTCCCTCAAGCTCAACTCTTGCTTTAAGGTGAAAAGTGTCGCTTAAAACCTCTTCAATTCTAGCCGACTGCTCTTTTGTAAGCGGCTGGACTGTGGAAGGAAGAATGTTTTTTAGCTTCTCGACAAGACTTTCTTTTGTTTGCGATCCTCTTTCTTGTGTTGGGGGTGTTGGGACAATTTGATCTATTAATGTTGAAGCATTTGCAGGGTGGGCAAGTAGCAAAAGACCTGTCGCAGAACTAAGGGCTAAGTTTTTAGAGTTTTTTTTAATCCAAAAAAGGGCATCTTCGTGTTTTTCCCAAAGTGAAGAACGGACTTTTATATGTCGCTTTATCCAAGAGTCTCTTAATTTGAGATAATGAGATTTTCGATCGTTTACCATAAAAATTTTATTTACGTAATATTATCTATTGCTGAGTCGATCCTTTTTTGACTTACAGTAACGTTGATCGGCCGTAGTAAACCGACACCAATATTAGCAAACTTAAATCCCAGACTTAGTAAAAATTGCATAACCACAAAATGCGTAAGGAGGTTTAGAACGTCATAAATAACTACATTTTCCATAATTGAAGCAAATGGATTAAAAGATGAGTTGGTATCGGAAAGCAGTGAAAATGGATCTTTTTGAATTAACTCGATCATTTTTAGTTGATCTTGGCCTCCAGTGTCAACCAAAGCTTTATTTGTCATTGTTTTTTTAGGTTGAGAAAAAATAGCAACAGGCTCTGCGGTTCCTGTGAAAACCTTAATTAGTTGGAAGGAAGAAAAAATCATAATCAACACTCCTAAAAATAAAAATAAATATCCAATTATTTTTTCAGATTGCATAAATTAATTGTACTGTATTATAAATAATATATGGATCGGGTATTGATTCCATATCCTATATAAAATTAATCCACAATGTGTGGATAATTACTATTTGTTATTATAATTAACTTTGTAAAAAGCTAAACAAAAATTAAATTAGCCACATTATCATCAATATGACTGAAAATATATTGCTGGAACGAATTTATTATAAGATTTTGATTAAATTATTAAAAACCACCGACTTGAATACGGTCTGGCATATTCCAAAATCCAAAGAGTAATAGAAGTAATAAAGTTGAAGCAAATATTAATATTAGTATCCAAACAAGAGCACGTTGTTCAAAAGTTTTTGAGTTTTGAAGCTTTATGTCGTACTCAATTATGGCAAAAAAAGATGCGTGGAAAAAGTCAGAAATAAATCGTTTAGTTATGTTGATAAAAGTCATCATAAAAATCAGCTGCCCAGCTTGGATTCGAACCAAGATAAACGGATTCAGAGTCCGTTGGCCTACCGTTAGCCGACCGGGCATTTACTCATTTATTTTACCACAGATTTATGTTTTTGCAGTAGTCCAAATACCAAGGGTATAAGAATTATATTCTGTTGTAATGTAAGCCAATAATGATCGAAAAATCCCGTTATAAAAATTATTATTACAATTACAACTACTTGCCGATTATTAAATAATGGTTTTAACACGCGCAATAATACTATCCCAAATGATATTGATAGTGGAATACCCACTTCAGCCATAAGAAGTAGAAATATATTATGAACTGGTTGTAGAAAAAAGTACGAGTACGGAATTGAGAATGCACTTTGTGCATACAGATAATTTCCAAGACCCGTACCGTAAAGTGGGTGTGAAATAATTATTTGCAACGCGGATTTGGCGAGCCAAATCCGCTTATTAATCGAGTCAACGTCTCCGGTTCCAGATAAAAACAAGCATCCAATTACTATTGGAACAATAAGTTTGGCAGTCAAACATAAAACGCATTTATACTTTTGCTTAAACACATGCCAAGTTGTGATAATTATTAACGTGGAGATAGCAATTTTTGAAAAAGTAAGAAATACTAGAATGGTTGAAATAGCCAACAGTAACTGTCGTGATATCGATAAAATCTGAGATAAAATAATTTTTTTAGAATAGTATAAAAAATACCCATAAACTAGAAGATAAAATCCCGCAAGTGAGTTGGGGTGCGAAAAAGTACCATAAGGGCGAAGAATTTCCACACCATCAAGCGCCATTTTAGAGATTCCAGGAGAGCTTATTGAGAATGACCTTTCACCTAGAAAATACCAAAAGCCCTGGAGACTTGATCCGTT
>PCVM01000041.1 GCA_002796045.1 Candidatus Roizmanbacteria bacterium CG11_big_fil_rev_8_21_14_0_20_36_8 | reverse complement strand
CGACTGCATCACCTTGTAGCGAACTAAAATACATGGGCATACCACTTATATTTATTCCTAAGCTGCTTGCAAGAGCGTGAATTAGGTTTGGATTTCCACAAAGACCTTCAAATACATGGTCATTTAGTGTTTCTTTCCCTGTTTTAGGATGAAATACATCCAATATATTCGGTGGGAGCTTAATGAGGTTGAAACCTGAATGTACTTCACTTTCAATTCGGGTATCATCGACTAACCCATAAGCATCGAGTCTCCTCAGCACACTAGGAGGATGATTTTTTCTGCTCATTGATAATCGTTGCATGGTTCTACGTTTTTCATCGTGTGAGCCATAAGTGCTCAGGGCTCTTTGCTCAAGAGCATACACATATCCTACCGGACGATTTCGCTTTTTAGCCCTAGGACGGGTAGAATTAGCTTGATTATTTAAAAATTCATACGGGCCTGAAGTTATACGAAGTGCTTCCAAATCGGACCACATCATTCCGCCAAGTTGCATTTCAGCTTCAGAAAAACATTCAATTGACATTACGTATTATCCTATAATATAGGTTCAAATTCAAGCAAACATAACTTCAAGAATATTATTAAGCATTTAGCTTCACCTGAATTCTTTTATCAACATCAGAGTCATTATCAGTCACATAAAATTTTACGGGCGTTAATTTATAAAGTCTGTAAAATCCTTTCTCTTTGTACATTGATGGTTTCATCTTCAAAAATGTAGAGATGTAGTATTTCATTCCTATTAAAAGTTCAAGATTATTCAATTTTTTTACAGTTCCCATTCCTTGAACGCCACACCCTTTTCCCTCAGGAGCAGTTGAGTCAAAAATTGCAAAAGAGGCAGCGTTATTGCTCTCTATATTTTTCATGTGTCGAGATTTGGGGCTTGATGCAAAATAGAAATTGTTGTTTTCATCCATACAATAATAGACGGGAGACGCCCATGGGGTGCCCGAGGAACTTGCTGTCGCAAGCGTCATATATTTATTTGACTGAAGAATAGCGTATGTTATAATCAGTAAGTAATATTCTCAAACCCAGTACGACTCAAGTGCAGTTTTATCGAGGGAAGGATGGCATTCGTCAAATGTTGTGGAATGAACTGTCAGCAAAAACAGATTCGTGTGTATTTGTATATAAAGAATTTAATATTGCAGTAGGTCAGAATTTTTTTCAGACGTGGGTAGAGCAAATGAATGAAAGAGAATTGACTGCTAGGGAATTGAGAACGGACTTATTTGATAAGGATTTTATTGAAACAGATTCTGTAAGTGTTCCGTATGAAGGAATGAATGTTCGCTATTTAAAATATGATGATTTTCCATTGACGCACGGTATGACGATTTATGACAATGTAGTCTCAATTTATAACTGGTGGAATGATGAAATATTTGGTGTGGAAATTTACAATCAACAAGTTGCTGACATGCAACGGCTATTTTTTGAAACGTTTTGGAACATGGCAAAACCGGTAAGTAAGGAGAAACTTGTTGCTCATACGAGACGAAGTCACCTGCCCACAAAAGAGCCAAAGATATATTAAAATGGACACTCAAATAGGGGATTATCCCGTTTCGGGATAATCCCCAAATTAGTTCTCAAAAAATATCATGAAAAAACTTATTGCCAAACTCTTACTCTTCAACTTTTTTAACGACCTGGTGCTGCTGTATCCAGTATATGTTTTACTATTTCAAAAACATGGACTTGATGCGCTTGCGATCTCAATGCTTCTTTCGATTTGGGCAGGGACAAAGTTGGTTCTTGAAATTCCAAGCGGGATTCTCGCTGACAAATACTCAAGGCGCAACTTAGTTTTGATAGGGCGTGTTTTTAAATTGATTGGATTTATTGTTTGGACGGGGGCGGGATCAGGAATTCTTTTTGGACCATTTTGGTATTTTGCGATAGGCTTCACCTGTTGGAGCATCTCAGGAGCGCTATATAGTGGTACTTTTTCAGCATTTATCTACGATGAGCTAAAAACATACGGACGTGAATCTGATTATGAAAAAATTCAAGGATATATGATTTCGGCTAGTTTGAGCGGGATCGTCATAGCTCTATTTGTTGGTGGCTTCGTTGCTGAGATTTCATACTATTATGTTTTTGCAGCAAGTATGATCACGACGATTATTGCCTTTATTGTCCTTCTTTCAGTAAAGCCAGTTCAAAAGGTACAATCAACCGAAGAGAAAAATTACTTCAAATTTTTGAAGCTTGTCTTGATAAATGCACGGAAAAATATATTTTTAGGAGAGATTATCTTTATGCTGGTTTTCGTATCTAGTATTTTTACGGCAGCTGTCGAATTTTACCCCTTTCTTTTTGGTGAGCTGGGATTTGCCGAAGGAATGGTAGGATTTCTTTTTGGAGTAAATTACATATTTGTCCTTTTTGGCGGGATTGCGGTCGGATATCTTACCGCAAAAAAAGGAAATTGGGAGATTATTTTGTCCCTCATTGCTAGCTTTTCAATTCTTCTCATCACCGTATTTAAAACGCCATTTTTTTTGATTGGATTATTTATCGCCGCGTTTCTTATCACCATTTTTGAGATCAGGTTAACAAATAAAATTCAAAAGGAAATTGAGTCGCATGAAAGAGCGACAATGCTGTCAATAAGTAGCTTTTTGAGTGGGGGAATGCAGTTGATTCTATTTATGGTATTTGGCCTAATAATTCGTACGTATGGGAGTTTTGCCATGATATTTATCACTGGAGTAAGTATCATGGCAATTTCACTCTATGGGGTGGTGATCTTTTGGAGGAGAGGGTAATTATTTTTTATATACCTCGCGTCATGTGTCCAAACAAAAAGAAGAGAAATGTTTGACAATTGCTTTTTCATCTTTTTTGCCTTATTCCATATTTCATCAAAAAGCATTTCTTGCATTTGTGTACGATGAATTAAAAGCGTACGGACGTGAATTGGACGATGAAAAAGTTCAGGGATGGATGATCACAGCATCAGTGAGTGGTATAGCGATCGCGCTTTTTGTGGGTGGATTTGTTGCAGAAATTTCTTATGTGTATGTCTTTATTGCAAGTATTATCTCAATATCGATCGCTTTTACCATCATGCTTTCAATTTAGCCAGTTCAAATTGTGCAGTCTACTGAGGAGAAAAATTACCTTGCTTTTTTACATGTTGTTTTTCAAAATGCTAGAAAAAATCCATATCATGCAAAACTCATTATTTTGTTGGTGCTAATAATGGGAATGTATAGGTCGCTCGAGGAATTCTACCCTTTTTTATTTCACGATCTTGGATTTTCCGAAGGGATGATTGGATTTATGCATGGCGTTAACTTTGTCTTTGTGATTCTGGGAAGTGTTTTGGTTGGGTACATCTCAAAGTATGCAAGAAACTGGGAGGTTCTTCTTTCTTTGACTGCAGGATTTTTTATTCTACTTCTAGCGCTTGGAAAAAATCCGATATCTCTTCTTGGATTATATTTCGCAGCGATGCTTCTAACGATATTTGAGATCCGGCTGATAAATAAAATTCAGTTACAAATTGCATCTCATGAACGAGCCACGGTTTTGTCAATAAATAGTTTTTTGACCGGTGGATGGGGGCTTGTGCTATTTCTTTGGTACGGACATCTTACAAATACATCTGGGATTTTTAGCACGGTATTTTTTACGGGAACAAGCATCGTTGTGGTATCGATCATTAGTTTAATTTTTTTTCTCTTCAAAGAGAGAAAAAGCCTCAGAATATATCAAACCACATTACATGAATTTTGCAAGCAAAGCTTGCAATCGGAGAATGTCCCTTGTATACTAGGTTTTCTTATGGAAAGAATACCAAATACTGTACCAGAATCTGTAGGTTCTGATGGTTCTACAAACATTGGACCAGGCGGAAAAGAAATTGCTTTCGGTGATGATGTTGAAATGCCTCAAATAGAGTATGGATATCAAGGTACATTTCATTCAGGGATTTTCGCAAGAGTATCATCTGAAAACCACGGAAGTTCTACAGTTCGAGGATAAGGACTTCCTTCTCAAATAGATCAGGTGTCATTCATTTTAAAATCCTTTTTGGATCTATATATCAAAGGAATTGCTCCTGCAAAAAGAATAATACTCCCACCGACAATAAGTGAGATTGTAATCGATTCTCCAAATAACGAAATACCAAACAATGCGGCAAAGAGTATTTCACTCAGCCCGATCAAACTCCCAATGCTTGCTTCAAGATACTGAAATCCTTTGACGACACAGTACATTGCGCCAAGCATAGCTATCGTATATCCAAATTGTGCAAGCCAAGGTATATTTAGTGCAAGTGTCGGAATGGATTCATGACGAAACAAGGCAATCGGAATATTTCCGAGAAACATCACAACAAAAAGCACAGTAAGAATTTGAATATTTGAATATCGATCAGATACTTTTTTGGTACAGGTCACCTCAATACCACCCATAAGGCCGGCGACCACACCTGCAAGACCCGCAACATATTGACTGGTACCCAATGAAAACTCAAATAGAATATACATCCCAGAAAGAGCAAGTAAAAAAGCCGTAATTTTTTGCCACGTCATTTTTTCATAAAATACAAGCTTTCCAATGATGTAGCCACCAACCGTGAGCGAAGCATAAAAAAGGAGAGTTGCCGTTCCAATGGTGAGATTGCTAAATGCATAAAAATAGGGGGCTTGATTCATCGCGCCGAGTGAAACAAGCACAAACCACCAAACGTCTTTCCGGTGAATTCTACTGTAACTATGATTTCGAATACCGATGGGGAGCAGAATGGATAGTATCAATAATCCTCGAATCCATCCTTGGGAGAATTCTCCAAATGATCCAGCCATGAGTTTTGACCAGATGCCATATGAGCCAAAACAAACTGCCGATAAGGTAATCCAGAGGATTCCTTGCAATGACCTGTTTGATATAATGGACATATATTGTTTCATATAGAACAATAGTACAATTTAATTATTCATATTTCATTATGTTGTCCAAAAAAAGAGACACAATCGTCACCGACTTAGAACTGTTTGGTTTGAGCGTCGATGAATCCCGTGTGTATTTGTATTTGTGTGAACATGGATATTCTTCCGCACTTACGCTAAGTAAGATACTCCATATCGGTCGAACCAAGGTGTATCGGATTTTGGATGAGCTTTATGAAAAAGGCATTATCAAGCACAAACTTGAGGATCGAGGATTGAGATTTGGTGTACAGCGACCTTCGGATCTGTCAACAGTGATCACTGACATTGAACAAAAATCAGAGGAGATGAAGGAAAAATTACCTGGCATTTTGTCATATATCAGCTCATTGGGGATCTCACAAAACAATACATCTGAGGTATTGTATTATCGTGGAAAAAAAGGTCTTGAGCAGGTCACGTATAACTCGACCAAAGCTCATGGGATGCTTTGTATCTACGAAGTTTCAGATACCATGGATGCATTTCTTGATCATGACACATCCGAAAAGATGCGTCAGAAATTGGTCGAAAATAACATATTCACAAAACAGCTTACTAACTCAAAAAGCATCAAAGAGTATACAGATGTGTATGAAAAAGTATTGAACCATTGGGAAGTGAGATATATTAATCCAAATAAAATGAAGTTTCGATTTGAAGTGATGATATACAACGATGTCTATGCGATGTATAGCTTCGAAAATAATGATATTTTTTGTGTTGAAATATACAATAAGAACCTTGCTACAATGCAAAAGGAGCTTTTTGACTTTGTTTGGGGAGGTGCGCGGAAGATGAAGATTATCAATTCTCGTGGAAAAGCACAGGTAGTATGAGTTAATTATTGTAGTACGAGATAACTCCTCCTTTATATTCGTTCAGTGCTTCAAAATATCTGAATATAGGTTCCTAATAGGGAATAACTAGTCTTACCTAACAAGAAAATCGATCTCACCAAGAATATTTAAAAGAAATTACTATATAATGCACGTATTATACTATAGCCAATTAATTATATACTATAAGTTATGAGTGAGTTGAATCCATCACATCTCCAAGAATGGCTTAGAATACGAGATTCTAAGGAAAAATTTCATAGTAAGTTAGAAGCCGTAACTCAGTGTTTTTTTCAGCATCCTTCTTTAGACCAAAGATTGGTTGACAGGAGGGGAGAGAGAGTATTTAATACAATGACACAGCAGTTAGAGGCAAGAATCGTAGGGTATATTGGCGGCGTTGCTTTACCAACAGGTGCAATTATTATCTCAAGAGATCCATTTCAAGTGAGAATGATTACGACAGAAGCTAGAACTTTGGAATTAGCTAGTGAAGTCGAGATATATGACCTATTACGAGCAGAAAGTGGGGATTTTATTGGAGTAAAAACACGAAAAATGTACCCATTCGGAAGAAAATCGTATTATGATCCAAAAATACCTATGCAAATACAACCTGAGATGGTACTTGACCAGCTTATGGGTGCATACAGTAATTTTTCAGTATGGTTTGGTACGAATATTGATTAAACCTTCTCAAACGCCTGCTTTAGGTCGTAGATCAAATCCTCCGGATCTTCCAGACCGACTGAGATTCTAATCAAGGCATCGTCAATCCCGGCTTTCGTTCGTTCTTGTGACGTAAGCTCGGAGTGAGTCATTGATGCGGGGTGCTCGATCAAGCTTTCCACGCAGCCAAGTGACACCGCAAGAGCAATCAGCTCCACATTATTCACCAGCTTTTCACCTGCTTTGTATCCACCTTTGATCAAAAATGACAAGACGCTTCCGGTTCCATTCATCTGTCTTTTCACCAATGTTCGTTGAGGATGAGAATCAAGCCCAGGAAAAAAGACGCGCTCTACTTGAGGGTGAGCCTCGAGGAAATGGGCAACTGCAAGAGCATTTTTTTCTTGTTGCCTGATGCGCACCTCAAGTGTGGAAATGCCACGAATGATAAAGTAGGCAGTATACGGTGACATCGTCGGCCCAAAGAAGATGTAGCTCTGGAAAAAAATCGGATCAATTGTTTTGTGAGATCCGATTATTGCGCCGCCGATCACATCAGAGTGACCACCGATATATTTAGTGAGGCTATGGATCACGATGTCAATTCCCATATCAAGGGGATACTGGATTGGAGGAGGAGCAAACATATTGTCAACGATTGTGGTTATGCCATGTTTTTTCCCAATTTCTGCGAGCTTTTGTATATCGACGATCTCAAGAAGCGGATTTGTCGGTGTTTCAAAGTAAATGACTTTTGTTGTTTTATCAATTTTAGACTCTACTTCAGCTCGATTGTTCGCATTAACCATATGCACGGTAACTCCAAATTTTGGCAAAATATGAGCGATAAATTCAAAAGCTCCACCATAGATAACTTTATGAGCAATGATAGAATCACCATGTTTGAGATGGTGGAGGAGCGTGAGTGTGATAGCGGCCATTCCCGATGAGGTCGCAAGGGCTCGTTCTCCGTTCTCAATTGCAGCAAGTTTTTTTTCGAGGGCGTAAACAGTTGGATTTGTAAATCGAGAATATATCAGACCCTTTTTCTTGCCCGAAAATCTTAACGCACCTTCTTTGGCAGTAGGAAATTGAAAGGTTGATGAAGGGTAAATAGGAGTGACAACGGAACCAAATGTAGGTTCAGACTTTCGTAGCCCGACGTGTAAATTTTGTGTAGAGAATTTTAATTTATTCTTCATGGCAATAATTATATGATACCATATGAAAAATAAAAATTCAAGAAAAAATTAACGTAGGAAATATGTAAGTTGAATTTAATTAGACCGTTGTGGGAGGCACCTTATCTTCTTCTTCACCTTCGACTTCAGCTACTTGGCTTTGCAAATTTTGCAAAACAGAGTCCAGCGCTTCTTGGCTTTGCGGTGGAGAAGTGACAACAGGTGTTTCTGTGACTTGCTGGTCAATAGTCACTGGAACCTGAGGTGGAGGGGTTGCTTCAGTTGATCGTTCTTGAACTGGAGGATTGACAGAGCCAGGAGTTTGCATTGGAGTAATTGGTGATGGAGCAGCGGTATCAAACATTGGCTCAGATAAAGATTGAATAGACATATCTTTTTCTGGAGTTGGATCGGCTATCTCAGTTAAAGGGTCAGTTGCAATTTCAACGATAGGTGGTTCTTGAGGAGTAGGAGAAACTGTTGGAACGGTTTGAGTAGGTGCTTGAACGGGAGCAGTCGCCACTTGTGGTGCGATTGGCGCCTGTTGAACGACTGATTGAACGTTGATTCCAAGTGCGCTGTCAAACTCCTCTTGTGTGAAACCTTTGATGATAATAGGCTCAGATCCATCTTTTTCGATTTTTGTAACAGGCGTACCGGCAAAATTATCTGAAACAGCAAGCATTTCAGTCAAATACTCACGATTTGCCTCAAGATTTTTCTCCTCAAAAGGAATATTATTAGCTTTTAGGTATTCTTTTTCAAGTTTTGAAAAAGAGCAGTCGTTAATTGTGTAGATAGTAACCTTCATAAGAAAAATTAAATACTAATAATATCGAAAATAACATGACCAAATTCATTATGAAGAAGTTTTTAGGATATGTCAAGATCAATTCGGTTCTTGTAACTAAACTATGGTAAAAAAACGATAGTTTAGTTCTTCATAACAATTAAAACGATCTTCAAAACATGTGGCACAGGTTTTTTATGGCACTATGGGACAGAAATGGGCGGTAGACTGAAAGTATTGTTGCAAATTCAGTGAACCGCCCTATGTGGAATTTTATCAAATTGCTGGGACTATCTTCATGTGAAATTACTAGGTATTCTCAAACAGGAAAACAAGTATATATTCATGTAAAAATTCGTAGAAAGTCTGCAATCTGTCCATGGTGTAACGCAAGAACCACAACTGTTCGTAGTTTATCAAAGGTCCGAACAATCAAACATGGAGTTGTCTGGAGTAAAGAGTGTCTTCTATTGGTTCAACAACGGAGGTTTACCTGCATGTCATGTACTAAAACATTCTCAGAAGAACTTCCATTTGTCCAAAAACGACAAACAGTAACGCGCGCCCATAAAAAGGAGGTTGTATTTAACTTATCTGATAGATCATTTTCTTCTACAACAAAACGGTTCCATGTTTCTTATCCAACTCAAGTTAAATGGCTTAAAGAGTTGGTTGCGGCTGAAGTGTTTAGCTTTCAACAAGAAAAGAAATGTGGAGCCCCATTTGTCTTGGGGATTGATGAGGTATCATTTTCAGGTAATGATATGGTCACGACTATTGGCAATATCACCACACACCAACTTAAAGGAGTTCTCCACTCTAAACGGAAAGATGAACTGAAAAAGGTTTTAAGATCAATTCCCAAGACTGTATGCCCTCTCATCTCTGAAGTTGTCATCGATATGTGTACCCTGTACCTAAAAGCAGTACAGGAAACGCTTCCTCATACCTCTGTAGTAGTTGATCACTTCCATATCATTAAAGATGCAAATCATAGAATAGATGAGGAACGCAGAATCCTTCAAGAGATTTACAACAGAAAAATACCACGATATATTTTCATGAAAAACAAAGAAGACCTTAAAGAAAGTGAGCTAGAAATCCTTGAGCATATGTTAAAGAAGTACCCCGAGCTTACTATGTTCTATGGCACAAAAGAAAGACTTAGAGCTATGTACCGATCAAAAGATAAAAAAGAAGCATTAGATGCAATGCGAAGTATTATCCCATCTCTTACAGCAACAGACGATGGTGAGCTCATCTCATGGGGAAGAACGTTATCCTACTGGAAACCATATATTCTCAATTACTGGGACAGTAAATCAACAAATGCATATATGGAAGGCATCCATAACAAAATGAAGTTAATCAAAAGAATATCGTTTGGTTTCAAAAACAAGGAAGTATTTATTCACAAAGTCATGTTATCGGTCTTATTAGCATCGGTACTTTTACCATACTTTGATTCATAGAACCAAATAGTTCTTGACATATATACTACAAATTAGTAACATATATTTATGTCTAATACAAATCAGTTGCCAAAAACCTATACGCCGGAGGACGTATCAAAAATATATCAGCTGAGTAAAAATACTATTTACGATCTCATAAGTAAGGGTGAAATCATTGCCAAAAAAATCGGAAATGTATATCGCATTCCTGAGTCGTCTCTATCATTTGTCCAAAATGGACTAGATAATGATATACGATTGATGGAAGACGATGATCGCAAAAATCTACCTTTTATTCAAAAAACACTCAAAAAAGTGCGTGCAGAAATTGCGGGAAAATAACATACGCAAAAATGAGAATTTTTTTAGATTCTGATACGATCATCTCTTCTATAATTTCAGATTCAGGAGCTTCATATCATGTGCTTCAATATATCATTAAGTATGATGCCCAAGGATTTTACTCAAATATATCAGAAATTGAGATTTTGAGAGTTGCAGAAAAACTCATATTGCAAAAGGAGAACGTACAAAGAAATCTTGATATTTTGAAGACGATACATCTACCGCTTGTGTCGCTAGAATATTTCCAAAAGTACCACAAATACGTCAATGATAGTTTCGATGGACATATTGTTGCTGCAGCAGTGCATTCAAAGGTTCGTTTTCTTCTCACATACAACTCGAAAGATTATAATAGGGAGAAAATAAAGCGAGATTTTGATATCATTGTGTTGACTCCAGGTGTGTTTTTACAGTATGTGAGGAGTCGAGAAAAATTTTGATTTATCAATATGATTGATCTCTCAGTCAACTTCGCTGGAATACAACTTAGAAACCCTACTATTCTTGCCTCGGGGATCATGGGTGTGAGCGTCGCCTCTCTCAAATATTGTGAGGAAAGTGGTGCGGGAGCCGTCACCTGTAAATCCATAGGTCATGCAGAGCGCATGGGTCATCACAATCCCACCGTTTACTCGTGGGGACAAGGACTCACCAATGCAGTGGGGCTTTCCAATCAGGGAGTTGACGAAGGGGTGGGACTTCTCAAAGAAATGATCGAGACATTGAATGTTCCGGTAATTGCAAGCTGTTTTGCTGATACGGTCGACAATATTGCAAAAGTCGCAGAAAAACTCATTGCTTCAAATCCCGTTGCAATTGAACTCAACTTATCTTGCCCGAATACCGAAAATGATTTTGGACTGATGTTTGCGCTTGACACCGATGCCACAACGCGCGCAGTATCGCAGGTGAAAAAAATAGCTGGAAAAACAAAGGTTTTTGTCAAACTGACGCCAGACGCATCAAATATCGTCGATGTCGGAAAAGCAGCGGAAGCCGCAGGTGCCGATGCTTTGACTGCCGCAAATACGTTATCAGGAATGATAATCGACATCCACACAAAGCGTCCCATTTTAACGAATAAATTCGGAGGATTGTCAGGTCCTGCAATCAAGCCGGTTTCAGTCCGTGCAGTATACAATTTGTACAAAGCAGTGAAAATCCCCATCATCGGAACAGGTGGGATCAATACGGGAGAAGATGCGATTGAGTTTATCATGGCTGGGGCAGCTGCGGTTGGGATTGGATCGGGCATTTATTATCGAGGGATTGATATTTTTAAAAAAGTAACGGATGAGATAAGTGAGTTTATGGAAAAAAATAATTATCGTTCGATTGAAGAGATGAAAGGAATGGCAAATATATGAAAAACGAAAAGCCACGTATTCTTCCCATCAAAAATATCATCATCGAGAATGATCGCGTAAAAACGTTTGTTTTCGAATATGAAATGGATTTTGCACCTGGTCAGTTTGTGATGACCTGGATCCCTGGATATGACGAAAAACCGTTTGGAATAGTTTCTCGAAAAAAGGGAGAGTTTATGATAACTGTTGCAGCTGTGGGAGAATCCACAAAAGCGCTTCATAGTATGAATGTTGGCGATATGGTTGGATTTCGTGGGCCATTTGGCTCAACGTTTTCTTTGCCAGAAGCCGGATCAATTGCTTTAATTGCCGGCGGATACGGTATGGCATCACTGTTTAACCTTTCAAAAGAAGCTCGAGAGAAAGGGATTGAGGTGCATGTATTTCTTGGCGCTCGTACCAAAGCGGAACTCCTGTATCTCGATTGGATGAAAGAACTTGGAGCGGTACTTCATCTTTCAACCGATGACGGATCGGAAGGGTATAAGGGATTTAATACTGATCTGTTTGCAGAACATGTCAAAGGACATCCCCCGACTCGTACCTCGTCACCCCCTTCTCAAGGGGGAATTTCTGAAAGTCTCCTTCCTGAAGGGGGACTTGCAAAAGATCTCCCTTTTGAAGGGAGTACCTCAAAGGGGGGAGGGATGTTGACTAAAGTCTACACCGTAGGTCCAGAAATTATGGAGATGAAAGTCGCCGATATTTGTTACCAAAATAATATTCCATTTGAAGTCTCCCTAGAGCGATATATGAAATGTGGGATCGGCATTTGCGGATCGTGTTGTGTTGATCCTGTCGGATGGCGCATGTGTGTGGAGGGTCCAGTCATCGACGGAGAAAAGCTCAAAGAAATCATCGAGTTTGGAAAATATCACAGGTCGGCATCGGGAAAAG
>PCVM01000086.1:12409-12895 GCA_002796045.1 Candidatus Roizmanbacteria bacterium CG11_big_fil_rev_8_21_14_0_20_36_8 | reverse complement strand
AACAGTATATTCCGCATCTTGTTCATATGAATCCTTAAGCATTGAAGCTTGATCTCTGAGATCTTCTTGATACTTTTCAAGATCACTCATATAGCCTTTGATCATTGTTTCGAGATTCATTATCTCCTCAACGTTATCTTTACTAATTGAAGGAGTTGACGTATTTGATTCATTTTCAGTTGTTTCATCAATCTGGCCATCCATTTTTACATCATTGTCCTCTGTATTATCATTCATATTATTATTAAATTTATTAATTATCTAACTCGAACTACTAATGTATCTTTTTTGGAAGCATACGTCAAGTCGTGAAAACTTGAACAAATTTGTAGTATTATGAGTATTATGGAAGAGAAAATCGTTTTTTTCGAGGTCCAGGACTGGGAGATTGAGATTTTAAAATCCGCGTTTCCTGGAAGTAAATTAGTTCATGAAAAACTTTCTGAAGAAAATTCAGTAAATTATTCTGATTCCGAGATCATATCA
>PCVM01000086.1:8340-12392 GCA_002796045.1 Candidatus Roizmanbacteria bacterium CG11_big_fil_rev_8_21_14_0_20_36_8 | reverse complement strand
TCTATCCAAATCGATTCTCAAGAATTTCCCTAAATTAAAACATATTGCAACAAGATCAACAGGCTTTGATCATATCGATACTGAGTATTGCAGTAAAAGAAAAATCACAGTTTCCAACGTTCCAGAATATGGCAGCAATACTGTTGCCGAGCACACATTTGCACTTATTTTGAGCCTGACTCGAAAAATATACCAGTCTGTCAGTCAAGCAAAACGGCTCAATTTTAACCATAAAGAAATTCGAGGAGTAGACCTCCACGGCAAGACACTAGGAATTATTGGGATGGGGAAAATTGGGGTAAACGTCCTTCGAATAGCTCACGGATTTGGTATGAATTTGATAGTAAATACAAGATCTCGCAACGATGAATTACGAGAAAAATATGATTTTAAATATGTAGATCTTGATGAACTTTTGAGGTCTTCAGATGTTATCTCTCTTCATTTACCTCTTTTTCCGGAAACAAAACATATTATAAACATGGATAATCTTTCACTCATCAAAAATGGTTGCTACCTCATTAACACTGCTCGAGGAGGTCTGGTAGATACAAGAACGCTTATTGAAGGCCTGAATAATAATACATTTGCTGGGGTTGCACTCGACGTACTTGAGGAAGAAAAAGAACTCACTGAAGAAGCTGCTATCCTCACGCAACACTTTCAAAAAGATGCCAATATGGAAACGTTAGTTATGGATCATTACTTAATTAATCATCCGAAAGTTTTAATAACTCCTCATAATGCGTTCAACAGTATCGAAGCTCTTGCGCGAATTGAAAACACTACTATTGAAAATATTAAGGCGTTTCTTGAAGGAAAAGATATTAATCTAGTAACAAGTCACAGCTAATAAACTTGTACCGTCTTGTCTAGTTGATCAATAGTAAAAACAAACTCTTCATCATGATCTACTGACAACAATGCTTTTAATTTTTCAACTGTGGCCTTTGTTATCTTTACAGTCTTAGAAACGGTAACTGTCATCTTTACTTGAAAAGCCGTATTATCTTTATTTGTTTGGACTTGGAGCGATGAAATCGTCACGTCGTCTTCATATGTCTCTTTTAAAAATTCACGAATAGTATTTTTTATATCGTCAATTTCAATGTCTGGCTCAGCTCGTAGTTTGAGTCTAGAAATAACCTCGAAATTTAACATTATGTTTTGCTTTATTGATTTCGATAATGAATCCTGTATATTCTTACGATCAACTTCAGTAATTATTATTGACGGATCACTGCGTAATACTGCATCGACTTTCCAAGCTGATTCTTTTTTATCCCAAGTAATTGTAATTGCGTCAATAGTTACCGATTTATCAATAAGTTGAATTTTTGTTTGAATAAGCATAGAAATTTCATCTTTGATTTTTTTTATTTCACGATCGGTCTCAGTCTGAAGAGCAATTGATTTTTGAACCCGTAAGGTAAGTATCACATTGTGACTTAGCTCTTTTTCTAACTTTTGAATTATTGATTCTTTCTGATCAAAGTTTATAATAATGTCTTCTGGAACTAAAATATCTGCTTCAATATTTACGATTTCTTGACCGGTATCTGCAGATTTGTCAAGTTTTGTCTTTACATTATTAAGATAGATTAATGGTGAAATATCGGCCAATGTTGTTTTGAGAACCTGTTGAGTTTTTAAATATGAACTAGCTTCGAAAGAATAATTTTTTAATAGTATGAACAATGGAAGAGATGTGATCAAAAGCATCAAAGCTACAAATATTATCCCTCGACTCTGCAAATCACTTCGTCCATGGATCTCTACTCCAACTATTCGAAATACAAAAATTGAAACAAAAATGATAGAAACTACGTTTGCGATAAATAAAAGAAGTCCTCCAAGAGCAGTTTGAAAACTAAGGAGTGCGAGACCAATTCCTCCAACACAAAGCGGTGGCATCAAAGACGCAGCAATCGCCACACCTGCCAAACTCGAAGACACCTTTTTTTGAACGACAGCTAAAGCCGCAACAGTTCCAGCAGCTAGAGCAACAAATACATCAAGGAGTGTTGGTGCAGTTCTAGAAAGAATTTCGGTATTTAGAACTTTTATCGGAGAAATAATCGTTATAGCAAAGGCGCTAACAAGACTAATTAGGACAGATATTAAAAATAAGAACAAGGCTTGAGAAATGTAGTTTTTTCTAGCAAGAGATATACCAGCTGAAATTTTAAGCATTGGCCACATTAGAGGTGAGATAATCATCCCACCTATTACAATTGCGGGCGAGTCTAGCAAAAGTCCCAACGTACAGATAACTGTTGAAGAAACAAGAAGAATGACGTAGCTCAAAGATAAAATAGAGTTTTCTTTAAGAGTCACGAGAGTATCGTGCCGATCAACCTTATGTATATCATCAATTATTCCTAGCTCTTTTTTTATTAAGTCAGATTTTTTTAATGTCATCATCTTCAATCATAGTAACATATCTTCGATACATCTTCGATATTTTTTTAGATAGAGATCTCAAGCTAAGTATGTGAGAAAATATATATAAACCATGAAAATAGTCCACCAGCTTATTAAAATAACAGTCAATGAATTTGTACGTGATAATGTGGCTCAGATGGCAGCGGCACTTTCTTATTACGCATTATTTGCAATCCCATCAATTTTTCTCATCTCTCTTCAGGTATTAAATATATTTTTAGCTGATGAACAATCACAATACACACTAATCGCTCAAATTAGTGAATTAACAGGAGGTGCAAATTTAGACATTGTCCTATTTATTATCGCTCATTTAAGAGAGTATTCACTTCAAGGAACGCTAGTCCAATGGGTTGGAGTTGGAGCATTGGTAATTTCCGCATTAGGAGCATTTGGACATCTTCAAGCATCACTCAACACTATATTTAATATTGCACCTCATCCAGACCGCAGTATATTTGTAACTTTTAAAAAAAGAGTTCTCTCTGTGACTTTTGTGCTATTAATCGCACTGGTAATTCTTCTTTCGTTTGTTTTTAGAACAATTGTTCACACCTTCGAAAGTGTAACGATAAATTCAATTGGAATTACGCCTTTCATTCTTCAAAGTATAGATTTAATAGGGTCTTTTGCAGGAATGGTAATATTTATTTCTTTGATATTCAGATTTCTTCCGGAAGGAAAAGTGGCTTGGAAAGATATATTTATTGGATCCATCGTGACATCTTGCTTATTATTACTTGGAAAATATCTAATTGGCTTTTTAATAACTTTCAATACTTTCAGCTCAATTTATGGTGCTACTGGTTCACTATTGATAATGCTTATATGGATTTATTACCTTTCAATAGTTTTATTTTTGGGTGCAGAATTTACCCAAGTTTATTCACATCTTCATGGAAAAGGGGTTTCACATGGAGATGATACTATATCTACCCGCAGTTAAAATATTTTTTGATTGACTCAATAAACTCTTGGTTATACAATACATCGTCAATAATATGGATTTAAAAGAAAAGAATACTCTCATCATCCTTTCAAACGGTCTCACTAAAAAGAATAATCTACCGTTCTTTGTCAAAAATAAACTTGACTATGCATATCGTATGTATCATCACGATACGGTATCAAAAATAATCCTTTCAGGAAAATGGAGCTATCTATACGAACATACTCCGCTCTTTAATGAGGCTATAAAAATGGAACAATACTTAATTCACCTTGGAGTTCCAAAAAAAATCATATTTAAAGAAGAATTATCACAAGATATGTTGAGTAGTGCTTATTATATTAAAAAGAATTTTCTTATTCCAAAAAAATGGTTTAGTGCTGTAGTTTTGGGATCAGATTTTGAAGAAGAGAGATTGAAATTTATTTTTCATAAATTATTTGGAAAAAAATTTCATTTCCATTTTATTTTAGTACCATCACAGCTGAAAGCAGAAATTCTATGGAATTTTTTTACCTATGAAAAGAGAGCGTTAGTTTCGACGAAAACAAGTCTTCAAAAAATGAAAATCGGAGATGATGGATTTTTGAAACATTTTTTTTTCAATTCAGCTCTTTATAAACGTAAAGTTGTCGGCTATATTCGTCTCGCAGTTCAC
>PCVM01000086.1:8087-8229 GCA_002796045.1 Candidatus Roizmanbacteria bacterium CG11_big_fil_rev_8_21_14_0_20_36_8 | reverse complement strand
AAAACATTATCTGCAGATTTTTGGTCTGGTCGATTTATTAACTTTTTAGGAAAAGATGGCTCAAAAAGTTTATTTGCACTCAAATTTGTTCTTTATCTGAAAGATCGAAAAACATTTATCAATGAAATAAAAGTTTCAGAAA
>PCVM01000086.1:4557-8027 GCA_002796045.1 Candidatus Roizmanbacteria bacterium CG11_big_fil_rev_8_21_14_0_20_36_8 | reverse complement strand
CTCCTCATTGGTATATGTATCGGGTAGTAGATGGGAAAATATCCGGATCATTTTCCACTACCTTTTCGTTCAGTGAAAACATGATGAGCAAATCGTTTACTACGTCACAATTTGCCAATCACCTAAAAGACCTCAGGTCTGTAAAAGTTGGCACTTTATCAATTCAAAAATGGGTTGGGGCAACTTATCGAAGAAAAATCAAGCAGATTTATAATAAAATTCAGACTTATCGAAAAATTAAAGATAATAAAGCCATAAAAGAAGCCTATGAATTTATAATTCGTAAGTCTTTAATTTTAGATCACGTAACGCTATACCCAACTCATGCAGATCTTCACCCAGCAAACATTATAGTGTCAACCAAAAAACTCTATTTTATTGACTTCGAACATGTTTGCCAAAATAATATTGCATTTGATTTTTGCTTTGGCTATGTTTTCGCGTGGAATGATAAATCATATCAGGATGATATTCTAATTAAATTCAAACAAAGTTTAAGCGCAAAAGAAGAAAAAGAGTTTGATTTAATTTTTCCGATTGTCCTACTTTATTTTTATTTATGGCTTTTGAGGTTTACTTATCTATGGGAAAATAGGGCAGAAAAACAGAGTTTAACATTGGCACGAAGTGAAATAAAAAAAGAAATTTCTCGAATAATCGAGAATTATAAATGAGACTTATTTTTGATAATAAATAATCGAATCACAAAATTTCACTTTCATTTTCATCATTATCAGCGACTGGAGGAAGGATATAAATATCTGTTTTATATTCATCAATACCTACATATTCTCCTTCGCCATTTATTACTCTCTCCATTGGAGCACAACTCTGGCAGCCACCATCTGGGCAATTAAACCTCGAGAGCTGTCTTGCTATTTTAATTTGTTGAGCTAATGCAAAAACATCTTCGTACGCAATTTGTGGATCTGGAAGTTGCTGCTCTGTCAATTCGTCTTGCCTTGCGATATACCAGTAACTCGCTTTTGAAACCTTTCTGCCTTGAGTATTTGTTACAAGAAGATAGTAAATTGGAAGTTGTAACGATTTAGGATTTTCGCTAGATTTACCAGTTTTAAAATCAATAATATGGACGCTATCATTTTCTGACAAGTACTCCAGCCAGTCGACCTTTCCACACAAAATTATATTCTCACTTTCTGACAACCAATAATATGGAAGGGATTCCTTTATTTTGACAGCTTTTCTGGAAATTGGTCCAGAATTTTTGGTAATTCGGGATATCATCTCACGACCACGCCTTTTGTATCTATCTTCAGTTTCACGATCATAAAAACCTCCTTGTTTTCCCGAAACCTTTACCCAGAGCGCATCAAACCTATCCATTAAAAGTTTGCTGAATCTATCCCGTGTTGGCAGGGTTGAGATTTGATCTATCACCTCGTGAACTACCTGCCCAAGAGATAATGGTGGAGTCATAACTTTTATTTTATGACCGGACTTTGGATCTTTATAAACATGCTTTAAAAAATAAGCTCGCGGACACTGCTGAAAATCACTAATTGAAGTATGGGAAACCCAAATTGCGCTGAATTTATCAAGTAGCATAATAATAATCATTATACACTAACATTACAAATACCTACGTCTTTCAGCAAATATTCAGAATCAGGGAGATATAATAGATAATATGAGAGTACTAATCGTAGAAGATGAAAAAAAAATTGCTGACGCAATATGTGATGGGTTAAAACAAGAGAAATTTGCAGTTGATGTCGCATATATCGGCACAGATGGTTATGATTTGGCTTCAACCGAGGATTATGACGTCATAGTGCTCGACTGGATGCTTCCTGAAATGGACGGTGTCACTATCTGTACTCGCCTTCGAAGTGCAAATATTCACACGCCAATTCTTCTCCTGACTGCAAAAAGTCTCACAAATGATATAGTGGATGGTCTTGATTGCGGAGCTGATGATTATTTGACAAAGCCATTTGAATTTGAAGAATTAATATCCCGAATAAGAGCTCTTTCAAGAAGACCAAGGCAAACCCTACATTCTAAGCACATTGCTGATGATCTCATACTTGATTCCACATCATTTGAAGTTTCACGGGATGGTAAACCAATCTTTCTCTCAAGCAAAGAATTTGCGATTTTGGAGTACTTACTTCGAAATAAAGGATCAATTATCAATAAACAGCAGATAATTGATCATGTCTGGAATTTTGACGACGACGTACTGCCAAATACAGTCGAAGTGAACATTAGAAATATTAGACACAAAATTGAAAAGGATTTTACTAAAGGTCGTCAACTGATAAAAACTGTTCGTGGTTTCGGTTATACAATTGAATAATAATAAATTAGTAAAAATCATGTTTCATAAAGCAAGGATAAAATTAACTTTCTGGTATTTGTTAATCATCATGTTGGTTAGTATTACTTTCAGTGGGGTAATTTATGGCTTTGCGACGAATGAAGTTAATAGATTCGCAGCTCAACAACGTAGACATTTTCAAGAAGTCTTAGATAATGATTCTAAACAAATAATAGTTCCCGGACGAGGGTTACGTCAGATGCCAAGGATTTTGGAAATGGAAAATGATGAAGAACTTATTTCAGAAGTTAAAACTCGAACATTGATCTCTCTTGCTGCCCTTAATCTGATAATTCTTTTAATGTCTGGAATATTTGGATACCTACTTGCTGGGAAAACTCTAAAACCTATTCAAGAAATGGTTGATGATCAGAATAGATTTATCTCAGATGCGTCTCATGAATTTAAAACTCCCCTAACAACTCTCAAAACTACTTTTGAAGTTTATTTAAGGAAAAAAAAATCTAAGTTATCTGAGGCAAAAAAAATTATTAAAGAGAGCATTGAGTCTGTCGATACTCTCTCTTATTTGTCAACTTCACTCTTGACTCTTGTTGAATATAAAACGAATAGCGGTAATTTATTTACTAAAATCGACATATCATCTTCATTAAACTCTGCAATAAATAGAACTAAAGTGCTTGCATCTGAAAAAGAATGCAAAATAATAAAAAAAATCAGTATGGCTATCGTTAAAGGCAATGATCACGACATGATTAAGTTATTTGTAATTCTTATTGATAATGCGATTAAATATAGTTCAAATAATTCATCAATTAATATAACTTTGAAAAAGATGGGAAAATTTGCAGAAATTCGAGTTATTGATACTGGGCTTGGAATTAATAAAAAGGACTTAAGTCGTATATTTGATCGTTTTTATAGGGCGGACAACGCAAGGTCTGCAGTGAATTCAATAGGTTTTGGCCTCGGCCTTTCAATAGCAAAAGAGATTGTTGAAAGGCATCACGGTAGTCTTACAGCCAATAGTAAATTGGGCGTTGGCACAACCCTTATTGTCAGAATCCCACTTATTTCATAGCTTTAAGCTCCTCTTCAGATTAAAGTTGTAAAGTATTCATATTATTAATTTTCAATCAAGAAATGAGGTGAAATATATATGAAT
>PCVM01000086.1:1022-4519 GCA_002796045.1 Candidatus Roizmanbacteria bacterium CG11_big_fil_rev_8_21_14_0_20_36_8 | reverse complement strand
GGGAACACTTACCGCTGGTGCCATATCGGCAAATGCTTACTTTGGTGGCAGCAATCAAGATGATTTTGCAACAAAAATTGCAAATCGACTTGGAGTTGATAAAGGAAAGCTAACGGCAGTACTTGAAGAAATGCATGATGAAAGACATTCTCAAATGGAAGAACGGTTCGAAACAAAATTAAATGAAGCCGTTTCCAATGGCTCTATAACTTCAGCTCAAAAAACCACCATAGAAGTAAAGCACGAAGAGCTTGAAAAAAAGCATGAAGCAAATAGAGAGTCGTTTCAAGCAATGACACCTGAAGAGAAAAGATCAACTCGACAATCAGAACGTGATGAGCTCGAAGCTTGGGCAAATACCCAAGGAATCAATCTTTCAGATTTTTTTGTACATGGAAACATGGGAGAGCAAGGAAGAATTAGAGGACCAATGATGAAATAAATCCATAAATGTGAATTCAATCATCATAAACTATCCCCGGTGAGATCTAATTTCATCGGGGTTTTCTCCAAGCAAAACATCTTCAGATTGATTAGACCTAAATAATTTACATAGTCTATCTGCAACTCTTTTAACTTCATTTTTTAAACCCAGGCTTTCGTACATCAAAAGCGTTTGCATTTGATCGGACAAGCTCGTAATAAATAATCTATTATTAAAATCATCTTGGAACATATCGTGCTCGCCGTAACCCTCAATAATATCTTCCATATTATTAAAACGTGAATCAGCGTGCATCCTAGCAAAATCAAAAATCGGGTGATCTCCACGGCACATTCCAAAATCAATAACCCCGGTTATGCTCATCTCCTCATCAATAAATAAGTGCTCTTCAAGAAAATCTCCGTGACAAAGTACTGGAAGTTTACAGTCAAATCTATCTCTTAATTGTTCTATATGACCAACCATTTCCTCAAATTCTTCAGAAGTAAAACCATTTTTTTGAAAAAGATTTTTATTAGATGATATCTGAGTAATTACCGAATTTATTGATTGATCGTAGGAATCATAATCCCACCCTCCATCATCATGGTGCATACTGAAACCCCCAACACTAACTGAGTGGATCAGTCGTAAAATTTTTCCAATATTTCGATACGCTGTACTAAGTTGTTCTTCAGACAAAGTTTCCTTGACGTCAGCAATTGATTTACCTGGCAGCATCTCAAGGACCATATATTCAAGAGATTTTCCTTTGTAGTTAAATTTATCAACGTTACATATTCTTGACACTGGAACTCCAACAGAACGAACTTGTTCTATCGCCCATTGTTCCGTCATTAACAAATTTTTTTCTGTATGATTTATCTTGATTACAAAAAATGACCCCTCTATTGTCTCTATTTCATAAACCTCATTATCGTAACCTTTTTCTATTTTATTTCTATAAATTGGCCGTTGGCCTGTTGCTTTTCTGATCAGTTTAAATACTATCTCTTCACTTGTATTAAAAGCCTTGTGAAGATCTATTATTGAATTTGTTTTTGTCATAATCTCAAGAAAAAGTATACCATGGGTTACAATTGATATTGTATGATCCGATATTATTTTCTATTTATACTCTCTTTTTTAATCTCAATCTCTATTGTGATTGGGTATAAATCATTTTCTGAAGAATTTAAAAAAAATCCTTCAAAAAATTCCAAAAGCATACCTATTGCACCCAAAATTATTTTAGATCTTGGTAAAGCTCCTTCATCAACGATCAAAGCCAAGGTAACAAGTTTAAGTGGAGACGTCATCTGGATTTCAAGATCATCTAAATCGTCCGAATTAATGCTAAATCAACAAATTCAGCAGGGTGAGAGCATTGAGACTAAGGCTAATAGTTATGCTACTTTAACAATTGGAGGATTGGCATTTGAACTTGACGAAAATAGTAAAATTTCATTAATTCAAACTTTACCAAGGAGTATTGTAATTGAACAAAATTCAGGAATGATTAATTATATCTCTAAAAATCAATCTTCTCCACTTGCCATAAAGGTTGAACATTTGCTAATTAGCCCAAAAAATACTGAGATTAAAATCACTATGGACGAGATCGTCAAAGTCG
The DNA here is from genome assembly GCA_002796045.1 of Candidatus Roizmanbacteria bacterium CG11_big_fil_rev_8_21_14_0_20_36_8. Classification (GTDB taxonomy): domain Bacteria; phylum Patescibacteriota; class Microgenomatia; order UBA1406; family GWC2-37-13; genus UBA1450. Next base: position 2,462 of record PCVM01000086.1, on the reverse strand, counting down.
AAGTAATCTCTGGCGACATAATAAAAATTGCTTACAATAATCTAGACTACACGACAGAAACTGTTTCGTTATCAAAAGGGGATGTGTTTATGTTTGACGATGCAGTACGTGAACATAATGTATTGTAGCTAATTGTTTAATTCTTTAGAATGTAGTCCCTCAATGGTTCAAGAATCGTTGTATCCTCATAGCCTAGTGCCCACAAAGCAATTCCATCAAGCTTTCCCTCTTTAACTAATTTAATCTTTTTTTCAGTTGATAATATATTTGGATAAAAAATCTGATGGTAGGTGTTTGATTCTTCGTCAAAATATATGACGTATGATTCTTCCGACTCTTTTTCCAGACCTATTTGGCAATTGTCGCATTTTTTCAGTAATTCCTCAATACGTTCTCCGCTTGCAACAATTCCAGTACTTTTGATTGTTGCAGCACGAGGAAAATCATCCAAAGTTTCCCACTCATAACCATACAAGGGTATTCCTAAGATTAATTTATGTGAAGGAATGGTTTTTTTGGCAGCCGTAATAGCTGTAATTGTATCAAACTCCGAAATTGTATCTCCTCCACCAAGGGGAGCAATTGGACCAGTAACCGATGATCCCGGCCAATGATAATCGTAGCCCATGATGATCATTTCATCAATATATGGCTCCACGCCTGCTGGATCGACCAGATAAGGCTTTATAAATGCCGTTGGACTTATGTCAATGGAGAGCGTGCCAACACCACTTTCGTCAAGGCCGGTTTTCAATGTTTTAGTAAATTTGATAAATCTCAACTGAGCAGCCGGAGATGCTTCATTGACACTTTCAATATCAAGATTCAAGTCTCTAAAATCATATTTCTTCATTATCGGAGCAATATCTTTCAACAAATTATTTGCGTTTTCTTCTGGGTTTTCAAGAAGTTTTTCTATACCGTCCTCGCCTGCCATAAATACTGCAATTGAAAGTCTTACATCTTTTTCTTTGGCCCTGCCCAAAAATTTATCAGCTTTGCCAGAAGTTAGAGCATACCATCCAGGCTCACTCTCTCGGGGATTACTTTTTTTCAGTATTGAACCATCAACATCTAAGGTCAGTGAAAAATATGTCAAAGTGGTCAGATATGAAGAATAATCCACACGTGCTCGATCAAGGAGCCAAAATGGTAGGAATCCTATTACTTGATTATTAGATTTTTTTACATTGATGATGTTGAGTGCATTGACTTTTCCTGACTTTTCAGCAACAATATTTAAACCAATAAAAAAACCAAAAAATAAACCGATTATTACTGTGAACATCTCTTTTTTCATAATATTGCTTTTTATATATCTGATTATCTATCGATATTTGGAATTGTTCTGAGTATCGATTCTTTTTCATTTACAACAATTATTTCGCCAATAACCTCATACTTAGTTTTAAAATTTTCAACATCTTCAGTAGTGCCGCT
>PCVM01000086.1:0-882 GCA_002796045.1 Candidatus Roizmanbacteria bacterium CG11_big_fil_rev_8_21_14_0_20_36_8 | reverse complement strand
GATCAAGTCTAACAACAACATCGTTTGGATCGCTGTTTTTTGAGATATATATCGCCGCTTCTTTTAGCTGAGAACCGGAGTTTGCTTGAATTATCGGGATAATATTTTCACGATATGTTTTTTGAGAAACGTAAAGCGTTGGAATTAAAACAGTAATAATTAAAAAATATTTTATTTTTGGAATTAAATTAATAAATCTGAAAGTGCCATAACCTATTATGAGTGACCAAAATGGCACTGAAGGAAGGAGATACCAATTATTATCACGCTCTGTAAATGATAGGAATAGAATAAGTGCCAATCCATTTACTAATAGTAAAAAATTGCTTCCTAGTTTTATTTTTGGAATTAAAAATATTATTCCTAGGCAAAAAACAAAAAAGAATCTTCTTTGCAATGAATAATACACATGCCAAAGATAATTTGATTTAAAAAACTCTAGAGATAGTTTCATAACTCCTTGATCTGAGGCAAAAAGATAATACTTCACAAAACTTATTCCAACTTTCAAACTCGAAAGTGTTAACCAGCCACCGACGAAGACCACGATTATCAACACCATCTGAAGATACCTTTTCCAATAAATTTTGATATCGCGACTTCTATAAATAATTTCATAACTACAAAAAATCACAAATGGAAGACCCATAAGTGATGCTTTTGTTAGATAAATTGCAGAAAATAATACACCTAAAAATATATGACGATATTTATAATGAGAGATAGTTACAAAATAAACCAGAAAAATAAAAAGTGTTGAAAGTGCGTCTAAATTCCCAGAACGAACTCTCCATATAAAAATATTATTAAGGCTTAAAGTCACAAAAGTCAAAAATGATGGAATTATTCCCCACTTGTTTAGCGAATAATGAAAAGCCAAAA
>PCVM01000044.1 GCA_002796045.1 Candidatus Roizmanbacteria bacterium CG11_big_fil_rev_8_21_14_0_20_36_8 | reverse complement strand
GGTGGTATTTATGAATATTTCTTGGGTCAGTTTGCACTAGCAGAAGGACAAAATGGTGGTGAATTTTTTACAGCACAACCAATTGTAAAACTTATGGTAGAAGTGCTAGAGCCTTACAAAGGCAGAATTTATGACCCAGCTTGCGGTAGTGGGGGTATGTTTGTACAGTCTGCTGAATTTGTCAGAAGACATAAAGAATATGGTGTTTCTGTAATGGATAAAATCACTATTTTTGGTCAAGAAAAAACTAGTAGTACCGTAAACATTGCTAAAATGAATCTTGCAATTCATGGTCTATCTGGAAAAATTGTTCAGGCCAATTCGTACTATGAGGATCCTTTTAAAAGTAGTAACAAGTTTGATTTTGTTCTGGCTAATCCCCCCTTTAATGTAAGTGGCGTAGACAAAAATAAGCAAGTAGTAATTGACCCTAAAAAGATTGAGGGCGATGAAAGATTTTATTTAGGCCTCCCCTTAACTCAGAAAGGAGAGGTTACCAATGCTAACTTTCTTTGGGCACAAATATTTGCAAATTCTTTAAATGAAAAAGGACGAGCAGGTTTTGTTATGGCAAATTCTGCAAGTGACGCAAGCCATGCTGAGAAGGTAATTCTTAAAAAACTGATCGAGTCAGACATTGTGGATGTGATGATAGGAGTTGGCTCCAACATGTTTTTAAATGTAACACTTTCTTGTACTTTATGGTTTTTCGATAAAGACAAGAAAAATACAAAAAGAAAAGGGAAAGTTCTATTTATTAATGCGCAGGATATTTTTACCCCAATAGATAGAGCACACAATACGTGGACATTAGAACAAATACAGGAAATAGCAAGTATCGTAAGAAGATATAGAGGGGAAAAAGACGCTGAAAAATATGAAGATATAAAAGGGAGATGCAAAGTAGCAACTTTAGAAGAGATAAAAGCCAACGATTATTCACTAAATCCAGGTAGATATGTGGAGATTATAGAAAAACCTACTGATGGTGTTGATTTTGGAAAGAGAATGAAAAAGTTGATAAATGATTTTACAACTTTAACAAAAGAAGCCCACAAGTTAGAGGATAAAATTGTTGAAGATTGGAAAAAGATCTTATGAGAAAAACTGACAATGTCGTTGCTAAAAATATATTTAAAAAACTTCCTGACAACAGAATTGTGTTCTATCAATCTTTAGATGGGTTAATCCATATAGAAGTGATGTTTGCAGAAGAGAATATTTGGCTTACGCAAAAGAAAATAGCAGAACTTTTTGATACTACTCCACAAAATATTACTCAACACCTTAAGCGGATATTTGCTGATCGAGAAATTGATCCGTCGGCAACTTGTAAGGATTTCTTACAAGTTCAAAATGAAGGAGGTCGAAAAATTGAAAGAACCACAAAAATGTATTCCTTAGAAGTGATTATTGCAGTTGGTTATAGAGTAAATTCCGAAAGGGGCATCGAATTTCGCAGATGGGCAACCGACATTTTGAAAAACTATATACAGAAGGGCTACGCACTTGATAGCGATAGGATGAAATATGGATCAAGATTTAGCACTAGATATTTTGATGATTTGTACGAAGAAATCAAAGATATACGTACAAGCGAAAGGCGTATATATCAAAAAATTACAGATATTTATGCAACCTCTTTTGATTACTCTGCAAATGCAAAAGAAACAAAGGAGTTTTTTGCAACAGTCCAAAACAAGTTACACTTTGCGATTACAGGTCAGACTGCGGCTGAAATAGTAGCTGGCAGAGTCGATAGCAAAAAGGATAAAATGGGGCTGACCACATGGAGAAAATCTCCCACAGGAAAAATTATGTCGAGTGACGTTGTTATAGCAAAAAATTATCTGAATCAAAAAGAACTGGCTCATTTGAATAGGATAGGAAACATGTATCTCGACTATGCAGAAATGCAAGTAGCACGAGGAAAAATCATGAGGATGCAAGACTGGAGGACCAGGTTGGATGCTTTCTTGGATTTTAGTGAATATGAGATATTGCATAATGCAGGAAAAGTTTCTCATAAAGTTGCAGAAAAGTTAGCACTTGAAGAGTACAAAAAATATAAACCTGTACAAGATAGAGAATATTTAAGTGATTTTGATAAGGAGATAAAAAAATATCTGGAGAAAAGGGAGGGTAAAAATGAAAGCTGAATGGAGAAAGGTGAAACTAGGGGATGTTGTAGATATGCAGTATGGGTACACAACTACATCGTCTAGTGAAAACATCGGGCCTAAGTATCTTCGAATTACAGATATATCTTCAACATATATTGACTGGTCTAGTGTTCCTCACTGTAAGATAGAAGAAAAAAAAAGGCAGCAGTATGCCTTAAAAAAGGGGGATATTGTTGTTGCTCGGATTGGTGCTTCTGCAGGTTGTGCCAAACTAATAAGACATAATGTTGATTCAATTTTTGCATCGTATTTAATACGCATCATTCCTAAAAACAAAGATGTAAACAGAACGTTTTTCGGTTTGTTAATTGAATCAATTATTTTTAAAAAATTTGTAAACTCAACAAAAAGTGGTGCTGCCCAGCCACAAGCAAATGCACCTTTGCTTAAAAGTTTTGAGTTTAATTTGCCTAACAATAGCACACAAAAAAGACTTGCACATGTAATTTCCAGTTATGATGATTTAATTGAAAACAATGAAAAACGTATAAAAACTCTTGAAGAAATGGCTCAAAGACTTTATACACAATGGTTTGTAAAATTCAAATTTCCAGGACACGAAAAAATTAAAATGATGGATAGTGGAACTACGTTTGGAATGATCCCAGAGGAGTGGGAGGTAAAACCACTCTCTAGTTTTGCGAAAATAATCATGGGGCAGTCGCCACAATCAAAATTCTATAACCAAAGAAATGAGGGCCTTCCTTTTCATCAGGGTGTAAGAGATTTTGGATCTATTTTTCCAACAAACAAGATATATTCTACTAGTGGAAATAGGCTGGCTGAAGCTAATGATCTACTTTTTAGTGTAAGAGCACCTGTTGGAAGACTGAATATTGCCACCGAAAAAATAATACTAGGTAGGGGTTTGGCTTCGATTAAGGAAAAGAAAAATCGACAAACTTTCCTTATTTCTATGTTTTTAAACAGATTTACTGAAAAAGATATGTTGGGGAATGGGGCTATTTACAAATCAATTAATAAAAATGAGTTAGAAAAACTAGGTTTTATTTATCTAGATTCTAATGTTACAGATGCTTTTGAAAACATTGCGACGCCCTATCTTAATGAAATCAGAATATTATCAAAAAACATCAGGGTATTGTCAGATATCAGAGATTTAATGATTGAAAACTTAATTACTGGTATTAGAAGATTAAATAATTAGCATGACACAAGACAAAACGCAATTTATAGGATATCTAAAATTTTCTGGGCCATCTGTCGATGAGGGAAGGATTGATATCGAGAAAATAGGGAATTCACTAATCGCATTGAACAAGTTATTTATTAAATTTGCTAAAGCAGATGAATCAAAAAATATTTCATTAAAGTTAGGAGATATAAAAAAAGGTTCAACTGAAGTGAATATTTTTCTTGAGCAAGTTATCCCAGTTGTTCAACCCGTAGTAAATACAACAGCTTTATTAATGGTAGCAAAAAGTGTAGGAATCACAGAGTTTGGAAAGCAATTCTTTGGAACTCTTGGTCAGCAAGTGGCATTAAAAATTTTCTCTAAAGGGAAAAAATTAGAAAAAACAAAAGAAGTATTTGAAAATGGCGATATCTATGTTCTAACAAAAAACATTCAAGGTGAAGAGAAAAAATTCCTAAAAGAATTATATGATTCTCAAAGCGAATTTGCTCTACCACTACGAGACTTGATTCAATTAGAAGACAAAAAAGAAGAATCTTTAGAAGTAGGATATTATGAGAATAATTACACAAATAAGATTGCTGATATTAAGTTTGAACAAAAGGAGTTTTTTAATATCGACAGAGAATTAAGCTTTGAAGAAAGAATGGAAGAGGAATTTGATGAACTAAAGGCTGAAAATATTAAAATAATCGGCAAATTTGTAGACTATTATGGAATGGCACACAAGTATCACTTCTCATTTCAAGCTAGAAAAAACCAAGAAGAAATTGGTAAACAGAAAATATTATGCAAAACAGAGGGGTTGAGTGTGTCAGACATTATTGAATTGTTAAAACCAGAAAAACAAGAAAAGAATATTTGTATTTATGGCAAAGCTACTAAAGATCAAGAGGGTAAAATAGATAAGATTAAAATCATTTGGTTTAATGCGGACGAAAACTTTAATCCGCAACAGAATAGGTTATTCTAAATGAAAAATGAACAAATTTAATCAATATCATTCAGTTTATGCAATATTTATTACGAATTTATTAATAGAAAATCTAATGCTAGCAGAATGTTACTAACAAAAAAATGAATTATTTTGATTTAACAAAAGCAAATATTGAAGATCTCATAATAGAGAAAGTGGATAATTTCGATTGCTTAATTAAAGACGGGCAACAAACTTATGATGGATTTATTTTAGCAAAAAGCCCGACAGGAAGCGTTTTAACTCTTTGCGATATAAGCTTTCATAAATCCAATATAGATAACAAGTATCAACCACGTTTAGTATTCAGAAAAAGTGATATTAGCCTAGTGGATAAAACTACAAAATCAGGTGCAACACATATAAGAATACCCTTTCACACAGGTCAAGATGGGTATAGGGAATTTTGGAAAATGATTTCGTTCTTGTATAAATTTAAAGATCTAATTGATGTTGGTGATTTTGGCGATACTTTTCAGATAGTAGTAACAAGCCAAAATAGTGCTCATTATATTTCTGAATTGTTAAAAAAGGGATACTCTGAAGATGTTTGGCAAGCCTTAGTTGAAACTAATCCAGATTTAGCAACAAAACTTTCATTATCAATCATTTATGAGTCAAGAAAATCAGTTATTGATGAGATGGAAAAGAAATTGGAGCAAGATGAAAATGAGGAATATTGGCAGAAAACATTAGCTAAGAACCGATGGATTTTTGGTAATAGCTATATAGGTATTATTGGAGAAAGAAGAACAAATATTTTATCAACTCTGGATCATCCACTTATTACGGAAGATGGTTATTTAGAAATAGTTGAGATTAAGAAACCAAGCTTCCCCTTTTGGAAAAAAACTAAAGATGGAAAGAATTATTTATACAGAGGTAAATATTTGGTTCCTAATACTGAATTACAATCGGCGATAGCACAGGGTTCTAATTACATCTATGAAACTGAAAAAGATATGGATAGTAAAACATGGGCAGAAAATCATGATGGGATATACCCATTAAAGCCAAAATGTTTAATAGTTCATGGTAGGTCTAATGATTGGGAAGCTCTTGAATCTCAATCTTATAGACTTCTAAATGATAGACTTCATGGTATATCGATCATAACTTTTGATCATTTAGTATTAAGAGCAAAACAAACATTAGAGTTGTTTAAACCGGTCAAATAATATGAATAAATTTAATGAAGATAATTTAGTAGAGCAAACCGTTATAAGTATCTTAAAAGAATTATGGCAAGATGAAAATTGCCATATCAATGCTTTTACAGATGCAGAAGATAAAAAGCTTGGACGAGAAAATCGTGGCGAAGTTTTGCTTACCCCCACTTTACGGTTTTCGTTAAAAAAACTCAATCCAGATATTCCAGATTCTGCAATTGATGAGGCAGTTAGTGAAATTTCTCGAGATAGATCTACTCTTCCTTTGGTTCGAGCAAATCAAGAAGTCTATAAATTATTGAAAGATGGATTAAATGTAAATGTTAAAAATGCTGACGAAAGTGATGAAACGGTTACCATTAAGTTTTTTGATTTTGAAAATCCACTAAATAATGATTTTAAAATTGTTTCACAGATGTGGATTGTGGGAGATATTTATACCAAAAGACCAGACGTGACAGTTTTTGTAAACGGTATGCCTCTTTTGTTATTAGAACTTAAAGCTTCACACAAGAATCTGTCAGATGCATTAAAAAGCAATATAACACCATATAAAGAATCTATTCCAAAATTATTTTGGTATAACATGGGCATTGTTATTTCGAATGGAGTAGAAAATAAAGTAGGATCGTTAACAGCCCCGTATGAATTTTATAACGACTGGAAAAAAGTAGAGAGTGAAGAAGATGAAGCAAAAACAGACCTCCGTACCCTTTTATTTGGATTGTGTGATAAAAAAAGATTTTTAGATATATTTGAAAACTTTATTTTGTTTGATGAATCAAAGGGAGAAGTAAAAAAGATAATCCCTCGATATTTTCAGTACTACGGTGTAAATAGTGTTTTTAAAAATGTTAAAAATAGAAAAAATTTAGATGGCAAGCTAGGAGTCTTTTGGCACACACAAGGATCTGGTAAATCTTATTCTATGGTTTATGTTTCTCAAAAAGTTTTAAGAAAACTAAGAGGCAACTTTACTTTTGTAGTTGTTACAGATAGAACACAACTTGATGGGCAGGCATATGGAAACTTTGCAAATGTTGGAGCAGTTTATGAAAAAGAAGTACGAGCTACAAGTATTCATAATTTAAAAGACTTATTGCAACAAGATCATCGACAAATTTTTACAACAATTCAAAAGTTTCAGGATATAGCAGAGGCAGTTTCAAATAGAGAAGATATTATAGTAATGACGGATGAGGCGCACAGATCCCAATATGACCACTTTGCACTTAATATGAGAAAGGCACTACCAAATGCTTCTTTTATCGGATTTACAGGTACACCACTTTTGGCCAAGGGTGAAGAAAAAACAAGAGAAACCTTTGGTGAGTATGTTTCTGTTTATAATTTTGGACAGTCCATTGAAGATAAAGCAACTGTACCTTTATATTACGAAAACAGAGTTCCATTTTTGAAAAATGTAAATGAAAATCTCGATAAAGACTTAGAACAAGTAATGAATTTTTATGATTTAGAAGAAGACGCGGAAGACAAATTAGAAAAGGAATTCTCAACCTTTTACCATATTGTTACAAGAGAAGATAGATTAAATGCAATTTCTAGGGACATAGTACAACATTTTGTTAGTCGTGGTTATGATGGTAAAGCAATGGTTGTGTGTGTTGATAAAAAAACTGCAATAAGACTACACTCAAAAGTTCAAAATGAATGGCAAAGGTATCTTGGTAAATTAAGGTTAGAGCTTAGTAATACAACTGATGAATTCAAAAGAGATCGTATTTTAGAAAAACTAGAACAACATGAGGATGTTGATATGGCTGTGGTTGTGAGTCAAAGTCAAAGTGAGATTGAAGACATGGCAGAATTCGATATAGACATGAAGCCAATCCGAGCACGAATAATTAATGAAAATCTAGAAGAAGAATTTAAAAAAGCAGATAGTAATTTACGAATAGTTTTTGTGTGTGCAATGTGGATGACGGGTTTTGATGTTCCTAATCTTTCAACTTTATATTTAGATAAGCCACTAAAAAATCACACATTAATGCAAACTATTGCAAGAGCAAATAGAGTTTATGAAGGCAAGAAAAATGGTGTAATTGTTGACTACATAGGCGTATTTAAAAATATTGAAAAAGCGTTGGCTCTATATGCTTCTACCTTATCGGGCGATGATGAAATCATTAGGGATAAAAGTGAACTACTCGAGGATCTTAAGAAAAAAATAGCCCAAACAAAATCTTCTTTAAAAGAAAAAGATATAGATATTGATTTAATATTAAAGGTTTCTGCAGAAGAAAAATTGAAACTGATTAATCATTACTCTGATATTGTTCTTTCCGAAGAAAGATACAAAAAGAAAATATTGAATATTGCTTCAGAGTTACAAAGTGCCTATAAGTCAGTGCTTCCAGATCCAAATGCAGAACAATACTATGATTTTGTTATAGCAACTACTGTTTTGGCATCAAGAATAAGAGATATAGGTTCAAAAAGTATAGATGTTTCTGGAGTAAAAAGAGACTTGGAAGAGTTATTAGATAGATCAATTCAAACAGGCGAATATATTATCCCTCAGCACAAAAAAATTAAAGATTTAAGTAAATTAGATGCAAATGCACTGAAAAAGTTTTTTGAAGATTTAGAAGATAAAAATATACAGGTTGAAGAAATGAAATCAGAGTTAGCAGATAAGATTGAAGAATTAATGAAAAGAAATAAAAAAAGAAAACAATTTATGGACAGGTTAAATTCGTTGCTTGATGAGTATAACAGTGGAGCTCATGATATTGATAAATTATTTGATGACCTTGTAGAACTAGCAAAAGACTTAACTGCAGAGGAGGAAAGATGCATTAAGGAAAATTTGACTGATGATGAATTGGCTATTTTTGATCTATTAGTAAAAGATGAATTATCGGAATCTGAAATTATGCAAGTGAAAAAAGCTAGTAGAGCGCTTTTAGAAAAACTTCAAACAGAAAAGCTTGTACTTGATTGGCGAGAGAAAGAACCAACACGGGCAGGCGTAAAAAATACAATATTTAATATTGTATACAGTACTTTACCAGAACCTACTTACACCGAAGTAGATTGTGAACAAAAGGGATTAGAGGTATACAATTTTGTATATGAAAGATACGGAAGTTTTTCGTATGAGTAACTTCAATAGTTAACTATAAATTTATGAATAAATTCAATGATTCCGCAATTCAAATTCTAAAAGAAACTGACAAGCCACTACATTATAAAGAGATTACTCGCTTGGCTATAGACAAAGGTATTTTACAAACCATGGGAGCTACTCCTTGGGCTACCATGAATGCTCAACTTTCAATGGATATTATCAATAATGGTGAAAGCTCTATTTTTTATCGTGCTCAACCAGGATTTTTTGGACTGAAAACGCAGGGAATTATTAAACATGTCAAAGTAAGTGCTAAAACTAAAATCATAAAACACAAGGTCACGGATTCTCTTAACACAAAACAAAAAGGTGATATTGCAGAGGCTCGTGTAGCTGAACTTCTCACTTTGTACGGCGTTGAGGGTTTAAGTTGTTACAGACCAATTAGTGATGACGAGGGAATAGATATTATTGCTAAACGCAGAGAAAAACTCGAAGTTGCGTACATCCAAGTCAAGTCTAGTTTTGGATATAAAGATCGAGGGTTTGTTTCAACAGTTAGAGAAAAACAGATCAAAAATAAAGAACGGATGATTCTTGTTTTTGTCTACTTTGACCTTTCAGAAGGTGATTTATTCGATCAAATATTTTGTATTCCTGCTCCAGATTTTTTGAGACTTACTGCAAATGAAGATAAAAAACCAGGTGAAAGGGTTTTTACCGTGGGTCTTCGCAATCCAGATAAGTCAAAATATTCTGAATTTATGATTGAAAAACGCGAGCTTGCAAATCGAATTATTGAGATTATGGATAAACTATGAAAATTCACTGGAAAAGGATAATTAGAGCTATTTTAGCTTTATATTTAATCTACGCATTTTTTGGATTTATCCTAGTTTTTCCAATTATAGAGTTTCAAAATTTCTCCCTTTCTATTTTTAATTTTTTCACGATTATAACTGTAGTCTTATTACCAATCTTTTTTGGAATAGTTTATATTCCAATGCTTGTAACTGTTGGATTTCCAGATACACAATATCTGCTAGGTGACTTCTCTAGAGTGCCATTACCTTCATTATTAGGATTGTTAATTGGATTGTTATGTAACTTGATTTTTGTCTATTTACTCTACAGGCTTTTCGACCACCTTTCCCGTTCCAAACTATCCAGATAACACAAAACTTTTTTACGAGTTTTTCTTCCTATCATGCTTCTTCATTTTATGGAGTTAAAATCATCTGTCAAAAGGTGGGTTTTTAGCTCGTTCCTCACTAAAAATCCTTTTTGACTTTGCACAGCTTCGCAAAAACTTTTGACAGACCACTTCGTTTGATTTTCACCCCATGCCCCTTTTTTTGCATGATAGGAATAAAGATCTATCTGCGAATTATTAATTTATTCCCTTAAAGGAGGTGAAAATTATGAAATTATTAACAAAGGAATTGTTAATGAGATTTGAGAAGGTTGGTAGGCAAGAGGATGATAAAGATCCAATTGTTATTGCAAAGTTCTTTAATCCACTCAGATAACGACCCCTACTACACCGCTATTGCAGCAAGTGATACGAGCAAAAGACTAAATGCTAAATTTATTCTAATTAAAGGTGGTAGCCACTTTGGCTCAAATGAAAAAACCAAAAAAATTCCTCAGATATTAGAACTTCTTTAAAAAAATTGAGATAAGAAATTGACGAACCTAGATATATTGAAATGTTCAATTCTATTCAATTGGAAGATATATCTCGAAAAACTGCTTGGTCGAGTCAGAGCTGACCGTGCGATAGATCTCAAAATCTGGTACATCTTTCCGTACTTTTAATTTATTTAGCTTACAATACTTTTCCAATTCTTTCCAAAATAGTGAAAGTAAATTCCCCGGTCCGTTGTGAGTATAAGTAAGAACCTTACCTGGATTGAACTCCATAAATTTGACTATATCTTCAAACTCATCTTTTACTCTCATGCCTTTTGTTGCTAATACCCCTATTTTAATCCTGCTTTTTTTAGGTCGATAGCCTTGTTCTTCAAAAATTGCCAGTGTGGTAAAATCAGTTCCTTTATCTTCAAACATCCTTGATAATTCCTCACAGTACTGTCCAATTTTTGCATACGAGCCTATTTTTTCAATATAATAAACAGGAAAGGGTGGTAAGACTTTTACAGCAGGGTTAACCATTGTCCCATTCGACTTAAGATTGTCGTTAAATTTAGTCACATTTTTCAAATTAAACTCAAGGAGTCGAATTTCTTTCGCAATTAACTCTTTTTTATCATCAAAGAGCTTGTCGAGCTTGCCTTTTATTTTCAAATATTTTTTCATTTCTTCAAGAGATACTCCAAGCGTTGAAAGCAGAAGTATCCGCTGGTAATCAAGAATTTGTCGCTCTTGGTAAAAACGATATTGAGAGTTATTTACAAATGCTGGTTTAAGTACTCCTTTTTGGTCATAATAAATGATCGTTCTTTTTGTGGTTGATGCAAGTTTTGCAAATTCTCCGGTTGTTATAAGATTATCCATATGCGCTTGACTATAACGTAACGTTATACTATATAATACACAATGTCTACCAGTTTGTCAAATATATGAACCACATTGTTATAAAAGGAGCAAGGGAAAATAACCTGAAAAATATCGATATAGAGATCCCAAGAAATAAAATAGTTTGTCTTGTGGGAGTTTCAGGATCAGGAAAATCTACAATAGCATTTGATATTATAGCCCGCGAAGGCGAAAGACAGTATTTTGAGTCTCTCCCCTCTTATGCAAGAAGGTATCTCCACAAAAATAACCGTCCGGAAGTAGATGAAATTAAAGGAGTATCAGCATCTATTGTAATCAGCCAAGATCGCGTCCGCGGAAACCCACGATCAACTGTAGGGACTTTAACCGAAACTTATACTTACTTGCGGCTACTTTATTCTCGAGTAGGTTTGCCATCAATGGATTCCTCTTTCTTCTCATTCAATCACCCATACGGGGCGTGTAAAAAATGTAAGGGACTGGGTAGGGCAATTGAAGTCAACGTCAATAAGATAATTGACAAAAGTAAGAGTTTGAATGAAGGAGCAATAATCCCTAGCGATTGGTACGTCGGGGGAAGACAATGGAGTATTGTAAAAGCATCTGGTCATTTTGATATGGATAAGAAATTAAGAGATTATGACGCTGGAGAACTGGAACTCATTCTCTACTCTCCACCTGAGATGTTGGAGTCTATCAGTGGAGAGTTTATAGATCGCTGGACTTTCCAAGGAGTTATCCATCGTATAATCCACCGCAACAATAATACCCATCGTAGCTTGTCTGAGAAGGATATGAAGTATTTTGAGTTGGTTGATTGCCCAGAATGTCATGGTTGGCGACTCAATAGCAAGTCGCTAGAGGTCAAATTAAATGGCATGAATATTGGTGAAGTTGGGAACTTGCCACTTGTTGAGTGTTTGAATTTCGTTAAAAGTCTTGATCATAAAAATGCGCAAGTCATCAAGCCTAGGCTGATTGATCAACTCCAAGGATTAATTGATGTTGGAGTTTCGTACTTATCATTAAATAGATCAGCGGATACATTGTCGGGAGGAGAAGCGCAGAGAGTGAAAATGGCCCGTCAACTCAGCTGTGATCTGATTGAGACTGTATACGTTTTAGATGAACCCACGGCAGGACTTCATCCTCGCGATGTCACAAAAGTCGTAGAAAATTTGAAAAAACTTCGCAACAATGGCAACAGTGTGATCGTAGTTGAACACGATGAAACAGTGATAAGGAGTGCTGATTATTTAATCGAGGTTGGGCCTGGAGGAGGTAAGAAAGGTGGCGAGATTGTAGCTACTGGTAAAATTGACGACCTGATATCAAACTCTTCCTCACTAACTGGCAAATATCTCAGTGGAGATAAGCACATCAAGGCAAAGAAAAAATATAGGAAAGCCTCTGGCGGGTTGCAGGTTGCCAACGCAACCCGCCATAATTTAAAAAATATAAGTATAAGGATTCCAACTGGAATTTTAGTAGCGCTAACCGGAGTCTCAGGATCTGGAAAAAGCTCCTTAATCCAAGAAGTTACAAATCAGCATGGTAGTCAAGTCGTTTTGATCGATCAAAGTCAGATTGGTGCGAATAAAAGAGGTTGTATAGCGACATATGTCGGTGCTTTTGACCGGATAAGAAAATATTTTGCAGATGAACATCGTGTCCACCCAAGCATATTTAGCTTCAACTCAAAAGGTGGTTGTGAGTTGTGTCGTGGAGTTGGTTTTATAGAGATGGATATGAATTTTTTAGGTAATGTCAAAATAAAGTGTGAAAGCTGTGGTGGATCAAGATATAAAGAAAAAGTTCTGAGTTATAAATATAGGGGTAAAAATATTGCTGAAGTTTTAGAAATGACGGCATGCGAGGTCGGAGACTTCTTCAAATCTTCTGAAATTAAAGCTCAAATGAGTCTTCTTGATGAGGTTGGCTTGGATTATATGGAGATGGGACAAACTTTGGACACATTGTCAGGTGGTGAATCACAAAGATTAAAACTTGCAAGCAAGCTTCAAGCGAAAGGAGAGTTTTATATTTTAGACGAACCTACGTCTGGCCTTCACTTTGCTGATATTGAAAAATTATTACTTCTCTTGAATAGATTAGTTGATAATGGCAACACAGTCCTAGTTGTCGAACATAATTTAGATGTTGTCAAAAATGCTGATTGGGTAATTGATCTTGGACCAAGTGGTGGAGAAAAAGGAGGTCGAATAGTTTTTCAAGGAACTCCAAAAGAAATAATAAATATTAGTAATTCCTACACTGGTCAGTATTTAAGAGCTGCAATGATATAATCCCCCATCAATAACCCAAAATAACAGCTTCAAATGGACGAAGTGTTAAAGTCGATTTTTCAATTTTCTCTACTCGGTCAAGACCTGTTGAAAGAAGAATGTTCCAGTTGCTATTTGGTAGTTCAGTTTCCTGCGCTTCTTTAGAAAAATTTGCCAAAATGAATGTTTCCTCTAACTTATTACGTCTAAAATATCCAAAAATATCGGGATTTTTGCAAAAATACTTAATATATTTACCATTTGATAAACTTGTCTTTGTATTTCGAAGCTTCAAAATAGATTTATATAAATTTAAAAAAGATGTCTTATTTTGTTTTTCAGTCTGAACATTACGTTTTCGGTATTCAGTCTCTAGTGGAAGCCAAGGTTCAGCATCTGAAAATCCTGCATATTCTGAATCATCCCATTGCATAGGAGTCCGCACGGGATCACGTCCAAAGCCAGTCCCTGGCGTATGAAGCGCAATTGGATCTTTTACTTTTTCTTTGGGAATATCTCGATTTTTCATTCCCAATTCCTCACCATAGTAAATAAATGGAATACCCCTTAGAGTCAGTTGTAAAAGAGCTGCAGCACGAGCTTGATTTTCCCCAAGCTTAGAGGCAATTCTGGGAAAATCATGACTGCCCAAAACATATGTTGGAAAATAATCATTTCCAATCATTTCGTCAAATTCGTCGATGAACCGTTTATGCTTTTGTGCAATCCACGGAAGAGATAAAAATGAAAAATTGAATGGAGCAAAGCTTTGACGATCAACAATATGATATAAATTTATAATCTCTTTCAAAAA